>CAYRYT010000001.1:0-37889 GCA_964428625.1 uncultured Oscillospiraceae bacterium
TCTTCGGGGATGGGAGCGGGGCCGTGGTAGGCACCCTTGGCCACGGTGCACATATTCTGTACTTCTGCACTGTAAATCATGGCAAAATTCCTTTCTTTACAAAAGACGGTTTTCCCGTCTTTGGATTTACATAGTGGAAAACCGAGATTTTCCGCATATATTATACATGGACGAGGGGGAAATGTCAATCCGCTCCCGGGAAAATCGATATAAAAATATCAGTTGTCAGGCCTGGATGGTCTTGACGAAGGCAGATCTGTCCTGAGCCTTGAAATAGGCCGAACCCGCCACCAGCACCTGGGCACCGTTTTCCTTGCACAGGCCGCAGGTCTGGGCATCCACGCCGCCATCCACCTCCAGCAGGCACCGGGGATTGACTTCATCCAGCATAGCCCGGAGCTTGCGGACCTTGGGCATCATATCCGCCATGAATTTCTGGCCGCCGAAGCCGGGCTCCACCGTCATCACCAGGACCATATCGCATTTCTCCAGGTAGGGGATGGCCGCCTCCGCCGGAGTTTTCGGCTTGAGGACGATTCCCGCCTTGCATCCCAGGGCACGGATCTTATCCAAGGCCTCCAGGGTATTCTGGGGCTGATCCGCCTCCACATGAATGGTGACATAATCCGCACCCGCCCGGACAAAGTCCTCCACATAGCGCACCGGCCGGTCGATCATCAAATGCACATCCAGGGGCAGATCGGTCACGGGGCGCAGGGCCTTCACCACCGGAATGCCGATGGAAATATTGGGCACAAAGATCCCGTCCATCACATCCACATGGACAAAATCACTGCCGTGATCCTCAATATCACGAATATCCCGGGCAAGATTGGCAAAATCCGCAGCCAGGATGGAAGGGGCTATTTTCGCCATGGTCAACTCTCCTAACGATTTGATACCATTAGGGTACCACAAAACCGCGAAAAAAGCAACGGCGGGCCGGGGAATAGTTTGGAGATTTCCGGCCATACTATCCCTGACTTCAAGAAAAGGAGGAACTACCATGAACGATCATGCCAACAAGAGCATTGCCTGCACCGTTTCCCAGTGCGCCCATCACTGCCAGGGCCAGAACTATTGCTCTCTGGATTCCATTCTGGTGGGCACCCACGAGTGCAACCCCACGGTGGATCAGTGCACCGACTGCAAGTCTTTCCGGAAGAAGTAATGCCGGGAACCCCTCCCCTTTCCGGGGAGGGGTTTGCGCCGCCCCTTGACAAGGCCGCCGCCCTGTGATACCATCGACCCAGAAACAGGCGGGAAGGAGCGCATACCATGGATCACAGCAAGAAAGCCGGAGAACTATTCTGCCAGGGCTATAACTGCGCCCAGGCGGTGGTGGTCGCCTTCTGCGATGTCACCGGTCTGACACCGGACTACGCTGCCCGGCTGGCCTCCTCCTTCGGCGGGGGCATGGGCCGGATGCGGGAGGTCTGCGGCGCTGTCAGCGGAATGCTCCTGGTGGCGGGGCTGCTCTATGGCTACGACACCCCGGGGGATGACACCGCCAAAAAGGCCCACTATACCCTGGTTCAGAATCTCGCCGGGGAATTCCGGAACTGCCACGGTAGCATGATCTGCCGGGAGATCCTGAAAAATCCACCCTCCGACCCCAATCCTACGCCCCGCACGGCGGATTTCTATGCCCGGCGTCCCTGCGCCTGGATGGTCATGTCCGCCGCCGGGATTCTGGATACCTACATTGCCGCCCATCCCCTTCCCCAAAAACCATAAAAACGCCTGGTCCCGAATGCTATGTGGTCGTAAAACAGTAAAAGTGAACTGGCAAAATATTCAGAAAAACTTGATTTTATGGAGGAAACAATGATTGAGATAAAGCGACTGAATGTAGAACATGTGCGTCAGATTATGCTGTTTGATAAAACTTGTTTTCCGACTGATTTTTGGAAAGAAGAAGACTGGAAAGAACTTCTGGCAGATCCAAGAGCAATTTATTACGCTCTGCTTGACGGAGAAGAAATTGTAGGAGATGTTTTTATTTACAATTGGAAAGGCGAAAGAGACTACATAAAGATTATGAACATTGCGGTTCATGCTGATTACAGAAATCGTGGTTTGGCGCATAAGTTACTAAATTATGTGGCAACAGAAATGAAGAAGATAGGTATGCATCGTTTTTGCGGCGAAACAAGAGCATCAAATCATGCAATGCAACATGTTTTTGCAAACTGTGGTTACATATTAAACATGATTGAAGAGGATTATTATGATAATCCCAATGAAAGCGCCTATAAGTATGTTTTGCAAATATAACAGCAGTGTGTTTGGCGAATTTCCATTTATCAAACAGGAATTGCGCACCTCTATACACCTTCGCATGTGGCGTATTAGGTGAGGTGCTTGACTCCCCTATGAAGGAGTCAAGGCTGCGGACTTTGCCAGATTAAAACAGTTTGTGGAGCGTATCAATGCCGATACGCTCCACAAACTGTTTTTTGAACACCCACCTAAATGGGATCAGGCGTTTTATGACAGAGGTCTCAGATGCTGAATGCAACCAGCACAACATCCTTGCCCAGCTTGGCAGAGAGCAGCTTCTCCAGCTCGGTGATCTTGGCCAGTGCTTCCCCATCCTGGTCCAGCTCAGCGAACTTCACAGGGCTGTAGGCCACCAGGGAAACATCCTTGCCGGTCTTGGCGGTGAGCTCCTGCTCCAGCGCGGTGATAGAATTCAGCAGATCTTCCCGGCCGTTGAGATTGGTAAAAGTATTCATGGTTTTTCTCCTTATATCTTGGGATTCGGTGATTATAGCATACAGCAGGAAAAAAAGCAACCAAAAAACCGTTGCCATTCGGCACTTTTTGTGGTAGGATAGGGCTAAAAAACGCATCTGCCACGGTATCCTTTGGAATGGGGAAATCTCAACGGTACCAAGCCGCCGTATCGGGCAGGCAGCCGTGCGTCCCATTGGGTAATTCCCGAGAAGGGCCGCACATGAAGGCGCCCGGAGTCGGAATACAGGCCGTGACGGAAAGCCCGGGACTCTTGGGGGGCTGTCCTAGGCGGCTTTGCCATGCCCTTTGCCCTCGAAAGAGGGCTTTTTTTCTTTGTCAGGAGGGATTATGCGAAAAGAACAATGCTACTTATCCACCATCGATCCCCAGGCCCATACCCTGGCCGCCGCCCATGGACTGGGATTGGAGATTGCCGAATTCTGCACGGCTTGGAATATGGATCGGGAGCTTCCCGCCACCGACCGGCTGGTGCGGGAGAAGATCGCCGCCGTTCCCCGGCGGCTCCTCCACGGGCCCTTCAATGAGCTTTTTCCCTGCGCCATCGATCCCAAAGCCCGGGAGCTGGCTGCCTTCCGCTACCGCCAGGCCCTGAACCTGGCCCGGGAATACGGTGGAGAAAAGGTGATCCTCCACGGCGGTTTCCACCCCCGGAGCTATTATCCCCAATGGTATATCCAGGAATCCATCGCCTTCTGGCGGGAGTTTCTGGTTCAGGAACCTCCGGTGACCATTGTGCTGGAAAATGTTATGGAGGAAGAGGCCGGCTGGCTGGTGGAGATCGTCCGGGCCGTGGATCACCCCAAACTGCGGCTGTGCCTGGATGTGGGTCATGTCAATGCCTATTCCCGGGAGCCGGTGATGGCATGGCTGACCCAATGGGCACCCTGGCTGGATCATTTCCACATCCACAACAACGACGGCTCCTGGGACACCCATGATGCTCCGGGCCGGGGAACCATTCCCATGGTTTCCCTTCTGACCCGGGCCGGGGAGCTGTGCCCCCAGGCAATCTTCACTCTGGAACTGCCCAATGCCCAGGCGGGAATTCAATGGATGGAGGAACAAGCCCTATGGAATTAACGGAAATGCTGGCGCAGATCCGCCCTCTGGATCAGGCGGCCATGGCTGCCGCCCGGGCACGCCAGGCCCAGCTGGCCAAACCCCCGGGAAGTCTGGGACGGCTGGAAGATCTGTCAGTCCAGCTGGCGGGCATCACGGGAAATGTCCACAACACTATGGCCCGGCAGCATCTGCTGGTCTTTGCCGCAGACAACGGGGTCGTGGCCGAAGGGGTGTCCAGTTCCCCCCAGTCCGTGACCCTGAGCCAAAGCGTCAACCTGACCCGGGCCAAAACCGGTGCTTCCACCCTCTGCGCCCATTTTGGTGCCGGCATCACCGTCTGCGATGTGGGCATCAACGGTCAGCTCCCCCCCTGCCCCGTTTTGAACCGGAAAATCGCCTGGGGGACAGGGAACATTGCCCAGGGCCCGGCCATGACCCGGGACCAGGCCATCCGGGCCATCACCACCGGCTTTCAGCTGGCGGTGGATACCCCGGCGGATGTGCTGGGAATCGGAGAAATGGGCATCGGCAACACCACCACCTCCGCGGCGGTGCTGGCTGTTCTGCTGGACGCGGAGGTGGAGGCCGTCACCGGTCGGGGCGGCGGCATCACGGACGAGAGCTTCCGGCGAAAAAAAGCCGTCATTGCCCAAGCCATCCGGCAAAACCGCCCGGATCCCGGGGATGCGGTGGATGTGCTGGCCAAGGTGGGCGGCTTCGACCTGGCGGCCATGTGCGGTGCCTTCCTGGGTGCCGCGGCCAGCCATCGGCCCGTGGTCATCGACGGGCTGATCTCCGCCGCCGCGGCCCTGTGCGCCGCTCGACTGTGTCCGGGGGTGGAGGGCTATTTTGTGGCCAGCCACGCCTCGTTTGAGATTGGTTACCGCCTTGCCATGGAGGCGCTGGGACTGCAGCCCCTTTTCGACCTGGGTATGCGCCTGGGTGAGGGTAGCGGCTGTCCCCTGGCCTTCCAGGTGCTGGAGGCCGCCTGTGCCGTGATCAACGACATGGCCACCTTCGACCAGGCAGGCATCGATGACGGCTATCTGGAGGAAATTCGCCAGGGGGACAAATTCACCGTGGAGGGCCGGCCATGACTATTTTTATTTCCGGCGGTGCCAAAAACGGCAAATCCACCCTGGCTCAGGATCTGACCCTGGCCCTGGCCGGGGGCGGAACGCGGTACTATGTGGCCACCATGATCTCCACTGGCCCGGAGGATGACGCGCGGATCCTGCGGCACATTGCCGACCGGGCGGGCATGGGCTTTCAGACCCTGGAATGCCCCAGGCACATTCTCCCCCTGGCGGAGCTTCCCGGGACCTTTCTGGTGGACAGTGTCACCGCTCTGATGCAAAATGCCCTGTTCCCCGTGGAGGCAGATTACGAAATGGATCTGGAGGCGGCCCGGCGGTGCGGCGATGAGCTGGTTGCCTTTGCGAAGCGGGTCCCCAACGCCGTATTTGTCAGCGACTACATCGGCTCCGACGGGGAACGCTACGCTCCCACCACGGAGACCTACCGCCGCCTCCTGGCCCGGGTGGACCGCCGTCTGGCGGCGGTGTGCGATACGGTGATCGAGGTCTGCGCAGGGCAAGCCACGGTATTTAAGGGAGAGCTGAAACTATGAAGCAATATTTCCACGCCTTTTGTATGTGCCAGAGTATGTTCTGTGCCCTGCCGGCACCCCAGGTCTGGGACGAGGAGGCCCGGGGGAAGATGCTCCTGTTCCTGCCCCTGGTGGGGCTGGAAATGGGCCTGGGCTGGGCCGGTATGAGCTGGCTGTGCCAATTTCTGGCTCTTCCCCGGCTGATATCCGCCCTGGTGCTGGCCCTTTACCCCTACCTGGTCACCGGCTACCTCCACCTGGACGGCTTTATGGATGTGACCGATGCCGTGCGGTCCTGGCGGGATCTGGACCGTCGCCGGGAGATCCTGAAGGATTCCCATGTGGGCAGCTTTGCGGTGATTTCCCTGGCCCTGGTGTGCCTGGCCCAGTTTGCCTGTGCCGCCAGCCTCCCCCAGGGGAAGCACACCATGCTGATCCTCATTCCGGCGGTGAGCCGGTGCTGCTCCGCCCTGGCGGTGACGGTGCTGAAGCCCATGGCCACCAGCCAATACGCCGCCACCACCCGTCCCAGAGGCCATGTGCCGGTTTTGCTGGGGCTTCTGGCCCTGTTCCTGACCCTGGGCTTCCTGCTGGGGCGGTGGGACGGTCTGGCCCTGATCGGATGTCTGGTGGGCTACGCCCTGGCCCTGGGCCGGGGATACCGCTCCCTGGAAGGAATGAACGGCGACATCGCAGGCTACGCCCTGACCATCGGGGAGCTGTGTGCCCTGGCGGTTTACGCATTGGTATAAGGAGGATACTATGATTTTGATTATCGGCGGTGCTTACCAGGGAAAGCTGGATTTCGCCCGGGAGGCTTTCTCCCTGACGGAGGAAGATATCTTCCCCTGTCACGGCCCGGAAATTGATTTTTCCCGAAAATGTATCTGCCAGCTGGAGGAATTCACCCGCCGCGCCCAGGATCCCCTGGCCTACTTTCAGGCGCATCGGGCAGACTGGCAGGGCAGCATTCTGATCCTGGAGGATATTTTCTGCGGGGTGGTGCCCATGGGCCGGGAGAACCGGGCCTGGCGGCAAAAGACCGGCCGGTTGGCCCAGTATCTCAGTCGGGAGGCCACCCAGGTCAGCCGGATCTTCTGCGGATTGGAGCAGCGGCTGAAATGAGTATCCTTCTGATCCGCCATGGAATGACCCCGGCCAACGAATCCCACCTCTACTGCGGCAGCACGGACCTGCCCCTGTCCCCCAGAGGGAAATCCCAGTTGGAGGCTCTGTCCTATCCCCTTCCCTCGGGCCCGTTTTTCACCAGCGGAATGCGCCGGGCCAACGAAACCCTGGCGATTCTCTTCGGACCCGTTGCCTACACCGTTGATCCCCGGTTCCGGGAGGTGGATTTCGGCATTTTCGAAATGAAAAGCTATGCCCAGCTGAAGGACGACCCGGCCTACCAGACCTGGCTCACCGGGGATAACGAGGCAAATATCCCGCCCCAGGGGGAAAGCGGTGCCCAAATGACTGCCCGGGCCCTGGATGCCTTCCACCAATTGCCAGCGGATGCGGTGGTGGTGACCCACGGCGGTGTCATCGCCGCCATTATGGCGGCTCTTTTCCCCGACGAGGGAAAGAACCGTTATCAATGGCAGCCCCAGCCGGGCCACGGTTACCGGCTGGAACCGGGAAAATACAGCCAAATTCCATAAAATCCGTTGACCTTTCCAAGTCTGTGTGCTATACTATACGAAACGGAATATGGCACAGTGGCAATGCGACCGTAACGGCCTTCCGGCCAGGCGCAACGCTTAAAAAGGGAATGGGGTACAAGCCCCGCATGAACCAATACCGTGGGCATCGAGAGACTTCTTCGTTGGCGAAAGCCAGTCATTGGGGGCACCTGAGAAGGCAGAAGAAGATCTCGCCGGAGATGCGAGTCGGGAGAACTACTGCGCCGTGCAATATGCATCGAGAATGGTTACGAGGATATTGCGCCCTTTTTGGGGCGTATCCCGTAACCATTTTTTGTTTATCCCCGCCGGGGAACCGGCGGTATCCTATATCCGGCTTATTCGTGGCATATGCGCGACCTGCCCCCGGGCAGACACGCATAGGGCATTCAGCTGAACAAGGGAACCCGGTGGAAATCCGGGACACGGCGGGCATGGCCCGCGGTGCTGTCAGCGTGGAGTCGGCCTCCTTTCTGGGAAACCAGGTCATTGGGCGCAAGCCTGAGAAGGCGGGAGGCGGCATTGGGAAACCTGAACACGCAAGTCAGAAGACCTACGAACCGCGTTAACTGCGGCCTAAGCGACACACCGCCCGGCGGTGTGAGCCGGCTAACTCCTTTTTCCGCCGTCAGGCGTGTGATACAGCAAACATATTCTAGAAGGTTTCTTAACTATGAAAAAACGCATTCTCTCCGCCCTTCTTGCGCTGGTGTTGGTATTCTCCGTGATGCCCGCCAGTGTTTTTGCGGAGAACATTCACGAAAATCAAGTCCGAGTGATCGTCGAAAATACTACCTTCTCCGTAGAGGACGGTGCCCCCTGGGACGGAACTCTGGTGGACACCTGGGTAGACATCGACGAAGACGCAACCATGATGACCTGCATCGTGGATGCCCTGGCCCAGTCCGACTATGAGCAGACCGGTGCGGAGTACAACTACATCTCCGAAATCAACGGTCTGAGCGAGTTTGACGGCGGCGGAATGTCCGGCTGGATGGGCACCCTGAACGATTGGTTCACCAACGAAGGCTTCGGTGCCTTCACCGTTGCCGACGGCAAACTTCTGGCCGGTGATGAGATCCGGATCATGTACACCTGTAACGGCTTCGGTGCCGACCTGGGCGGCAGCTGGGGTAACAGCGACAAGACCGTCAAGGCTGTGGAATTCAGTGCGGGTACTCTGGATACCGACTTTGATAAGGATACCCACGATTATACCCTCACCGTCCCCGCCGGTACCACCGAGCTGACGGTTCGCCCCACCGCCTCCAACAAGAACTACATGGTTCGCACCAAGACCGATGCCGACGATACCTGGTATCGCTGCAACGATCTGATCCCCGTGGAGATGGGCACCGTGATCACCGTTGTGTGCGGCGATTCCAGCTGGCCCTCCATGAACGACAATTCCGTTCCCGCTGAGGAGTACCGCTTCACCGTGGCCCTGGAGGGCAAGTCCGACAGCGAGCTGATCGCAGAGGTCACCGCCCGCATCGATGCCATTGGGGAAGTCACCCTGACCAGCGAGAATGCCATTCTGGCCGCCCGGGCCGCCTATGAGGCCCTGGAGCCGGAGCTGCAGGCACAGGTTACCAATTATGAAACCCTGACCGCCGCCGAAGCCGCTCTGGCCCAGCTGAAGGCCGCCAACGAATCCGTTTCCGCCCAGTGGCCCAGCTTCCGCGGCAATGCCGCCAACAACGGCGTGACCAACGCCGCCACCCCTGTGGATCTCGACACCGTGACCCTGAAGTGGAACCACTGCTTCAAGGAAAATGCCAGCGACTGGTCCACCGCCCCCAGCGTGCAGATCATCGTGGACGATGCCCTGGTGGTCATGTGCAAGACCAGCCTTTACAAGGTTGACCTGGAGACCGGCGAGATCCTCGCCACCGGCACCATGTCCGCCGCCCCCAGCTACGGCTACACTCCTCCCATTTACGCTGAGGGTATGATCATCTGCCCCCTGGGCAATGGCACCATCCAGGCCTTTGACGCGGAGACCCTGGAGTCCCTGTGGGTCTACCACGACGCTCTGGGCGGCCAGGCCCTGAGCCCCATCTCCTACTCCGGCGGCTACATCTACACCGGCTTCTGGAACGGCGAGACCGCCGATGCCAACTTCGTCTGCGTTGCCGTCTACGACGAGGATCCCGCCTCCGCTGAGGAGGAGAAGACTGCTGTCTGGACCCACACCCAGGCCGGCGGTTATTACTGGGCCGGCTCCGTGGTCGTTGGCGATACCGTGATCGTCGGCTGCGACGATGGCAACAATGGCACCACCGGCGACTCCACCCTGACCGGCTTCAACAAGTTCTCCGGCAAGATCATCAGCCAGCTCACCCTGACCGGCATGGGCGACCAGCGCAGCTCCCTGTGCTATGCCAACGGCTACCTGTACTTCACCACCAAGGGCGGCTACACCTGCAGGGTCGAAATCAGCGGCAACGGCCAGCTCACCGACCTGGTTTCCTTCCGCCCCGACGCAACCACCGTTCAGAGCACCTGCACCCCCGTCGTGTACGGCGGCTATGTCTACCTCGCCCTGTCCGAGAAGTCCGGCACCAGCTGGAAGGATCCCACCTTCTACACCGTCTATGTTCTGGATGCCGATACCCTGGCCGTTGCCGGTACTGCCGACATGAGCACCTACGGCTATCCCCAGTGTTCCCTGCTCCTGACCACCGCATACCAGGCCAGCGGCAACCTCTACCTGTACGCCACCTATAACAAGACCCCCGGCGGTATCGCCATGATCACCGTCCCCACCGATTCCCTCAGCGTGGAGTCCCCCGCTACCCTGACCGTGGATCACCTGTACCAGGCAGAAGGCTTTGAGCAGTACTGCATTTGCAGCGTGATCTGCGATGACAACGGCACCCTGTACTACAAGAACGACTCCGGCAATGTCTTTGCCATCGCCACCGATCCCGTGAAGGAAGTGGAGGCCAAAATCGATGCCATTGGCGAAGTCACCCTGGACTCCCGGAAAGCCATTACCGAGGCCCGGAAGGCATACGACGCCCTGACCGAGGCTCAGCAGAGCCAGGTAACCAATGTCGATACCCTCCAGGCTGCTGAGGAGACCTTCTCCCAACTTCTCGCCCAGTATTATAAGGATGTCTACACCACCACCGGCAATTATATGTCCACTCTGGGTACCCCCGGCGTTGGCTCCATCGGCGGTGAGTGGATGGTCCTGGGCCTGTCCCGTGCCGATCTGACTGTTCCCGGCAGCGATGCCTACTACGAAGCCGTTGTGGCGTATGTCCAGTCCCATATCAACGACAAGGGGCAGCTCCACCGTGCCAAGTCCACGGATAACTCCCGGATCATTCTGGCCCTCACCGCTATGGGCAAGGATGTCACCGATGTGGGCGGCTTCAACCTGCTGAACGGTCTGAACGATCTGACCTGCATCCAGAAGCAGGGCATCAACGGCCCCATCTGGGCCCTGATTGCCCTGGACAGCCACAATTATGAGATCCCTGCCGGCGATGTCACCCGGGAAAAGCTGATTGAGGTCATCCTCAAGGCCCAGCTCCCCGACGGCGGTTGGACTCTCTCCGGCAGCGTCGCTGACCCGGATATGACCGCCATGGCTCTCCAGTCCCTGGCTCCCTACTACAGCAAGCTCGACCAGGTCAAGGCCGCTTGCGATGCCGGTATCCAGGCACTGAGCGACATTCAGCAGCCCTCCGGCGGCTTCAGCACCTGGGGCTCCGAGACCAGTGAATCCACCGCCCAGGTCATCGTGGCCCTTACCGCCCTGGGTATCGATCCCACCACCGACGAGCGTTTCATCGTTGACGGACGGAATCCTGTGGATGCCCTTTGCGACTACTATGTCCAGGGCGGCGGCTTCAAGCATCTGCTCGATGCCGAGCTCAATGGCATGGCCACGGAGCAGGGATTCTATGCTATGGTCTCCTACTTCCGGTTCCTGGAAGGCAAGACCGCCCTGTACAACATGAACGATGTGGTTCTGGATATTCCCGAGGTTCCCGAGATCCCCGACCAGCCTGACCAGCCTGACCAGCCTGAGAACCCCGATCAGCCCGAGAATCCTGATCAGCCTGAAACCCCCGATCAGCCCGAGAACCCCGACAAGCCCGAGAATCCTGAGAACCCCACTGAGAAGCCCGAGGATCCTACCGACAAGCCCGTGGAGAAGCCCACCACCCCCGCCACCGGCGACTACGGCATCACCCTGTGGGCCATGACTCTGATTCTGTGCGCCCTGGGCGCCACTGCCCTGATCGGCAACCGTAAGAAGTTCCAGTTCTAAATTTCCTCTTTCCCCAGATCCAAGGGGCCGGGTCATGCCGGGTATGGCTTTGCCATAACAGCACCCGGCCCCTACCATATTCCTTCCGGAGATGATCACATGAAGAAAAAACACATTGCCAATCTTATTATGGCCCTGCTGATGGTGCTCATCGCCGGGGTCGCTTTGTTCACCCTGGGCCATTTCCTGGGTTGGTACGATACGCCCAGCGTCGACACGGCGCTGATGCGCAGCCCCCGGGGCCTGGTGACCCTGGAGCGGGACGGCGCATCCTTCTATGTCCAGGCAGACACCCCCCTGCGTGCCGGGGACCGCATTGTCTGCAATGCCGGTGCCACGGTGGAGCTGACCCTGGGCGACCACTACATCGTCCTGGGGCAGAATGCCCAGGCCACTGTCACCCAGCCCGCCACCGCCGGCTTCTCCCTGGCGCTGGAAAAAGGCGAAGCCTTTGTCCATGCGGGCCCGGCCATCACCCTCTCCTTCCAGGAGCAGGTAGTTACTTTTGAAGATTCCGTTGCCACTGTTAGCGTCCGCAGCGGCGCATCCAGTGTCAGCGTTTACTACGGCAGTGCCGCCGATGCCCAAGCAGGCCAGATCCGGGAATGGATCGGCCAGGAGACCTCGGTCCGCAACTGTCCGATCTCCAGCCTCAATGATTTTGCCATCAACCAGATCCGCCGGGCCAACCAGGGGCTGACCCTGTGCTTCACCGACAGCCAGCTGGCCCAGCTGGAGGCGGACCGCCTGGCCCAAATGCAGGCTCCTGCCACTACCATTCCCCAGGAGACCCAGCCCCCGGAAACCACCGCGTCGGTGGAGACCACTACCCCCGATCAGACACCGGAGAGCAAGCCCCGGCCCACCGACCCCGTAGCCACGGAGCCCAAGGCCACAGACCCCGACGAGACCACACCCCCGCCTGCGACGGAGCCCAAGCCCACAGCGCCCCCGGAAACCACACCTCCCACCACCCAGCCGGATACGGCCCTGACCTGCACCATCACCATTCGCTGTGACACCATCCTGGACAACTGGGATGACCTGGACCCTGCCAAGGCCCCCTATGTCCCGGAAAGCGGCTGCATTCTCGCCCCGGTGACGGTGACCTTCACCGAAGGGGAGACGGTATTCCATGTTCTCCAGCGAGTCTGCGAAACCTATGGCATCCAGCTGGAATACAGCTGGACCCCCATGTATGACAGCTATTACATCGAGGGGATCAACCACCTATATGAGTTCGACTGCGGCTTTGAGTCCGGCTGGATGTATAAGGTCAACGGTTGGTTCCCCAATTACGGCTGCTCGGCCTACACCCTCACCGGCGGGGAGACGATCGTCTGGTGCTACACCTGCAAGGGACTTGGCGCCGATGTGGGCAGCGTCTGGATGGGGTAAGTATGGAACGAGACGCCTTTTCCAAGCAGCACCCGGCGGTGAACTTCCTGTTCTTTGTGGGGGCCATCGGCTCCGCCATGCTGATCCAGCACCCGGCCTATCTGCTGGCCGGGCTGGTGGGCAGCGGTGCCTACTACCTGCTGCTCCACGGCCCAAAGGGTTGGCGGCTGATCGCCGGAATGGTTCCCTTGTTCCTTCTGGTCACCTTTGCCAATCCCCTGCTGAACACCTACGGCCAGACGGTGCTGTTTACTTACTTTGGCCGCCCCTATACCCTGGAGGCCCTGTACTACGGCGGAGCCATCGCCGCGGTTTTCGTGGAAATGCTGCTGTGGTTCGGCTGCTATAATGCCGTCCTCACCAGCGACAAATTCACCTGCCTCTTCGGCAATCTCATCCCCGCCCTGTCCCTGCTGTTGGTGATGGTGCTGCGGCTGATCCCCAGCTTCCTGCGAAAAGCCCAGCAGATCTCCGGTGCCAGAAGCTCCATCGGAAAGGGCACGGTGGAACAGGACACCCTGGAGGAAAAGCTCACCGAGGGGCTGACGGTGCTGGGCACCCTCACCTCCTGGGCCCTGGAGGGCAGCATCGTCACCGCTGACTCCATGCGCAGCCGGGGCTATGGCAGTGGCAAGCACACCAGCTTCATGCGCTACACCATGACCGCCTCCGACTGGGCCCTGATGGCCGCCCAGGTTCTTCTGCTGGCGCTCACGCTCTTCCTGGGGGATACCACCGCAACCTACACCCCGGATTTCTATTTGGCACCGGTCACCGGTCGCTTTGCAATTGGCCTGGCCGCTTACTGGGCCTTTCTGCTGATTCCCACTGCACTACACTTGAAGGAGGCCGTTCAATGGCACATTTCCATCTCCAGAATCTGACTTTTTCCTACGCCAGCGCCCAGGGCAAGCGCTCTCTGGATGGCGTGACCCTGACCATCCAGCCGGGGGATTTCCTGGTCCTCTGCGGCCGCTCCGGCAGCGGCAAGAGCACCCTCCTGCGGCATCTGAAAACCGTCCTGACCCCCAACGGCAAGCATTCCGGCGAAATCCTTTTTAATGGCGTACCCCTGAAGGATGTCCCGGACCGGGAGCAGGCGGCTAAGATTGGCTTCGTTATGCAAAACCCCGACGATCAGATCGTCACGGACAAGGTCTGGCACGAGCTGGCCTTCGGTTTGGAGAGCCTGGGCTGTGACCAGACCACCATGCGCACGAGAGTTGCGGAAATGGCCTGCTATTTCGGCATTCAGGACTGGTTCCACCGGGATGTGGCGACTCTGTCCGGCGGCCAGAAGCAGCTGCTGAACCTGGCCTCCATCATGGCCATGCAGCCGGAGGTGCTGATTCTGGATGAGCCCACCAGCCAGCTGGATCCCATTGCGGCCTCCGACTTTCTGAATACCGTGCGCAAGATCAACACGGAGCTGGGCACCACCGTCATCATCACCGAGCATCGCCTGGAGGATATCTTCCCCTACGCCGACCGGGCTGTGGTGATGGAAAGCGGCAAGATCATTGCCGATGATGTGCCCGCCAAGGTTGGCCAGCTCCTGTTCCAGCAGCACAACCCCATGTTCACCGCCATGCCCACCCCCATCCGGGTGTTCTACGGTGCCGATTGCACCGGGGAAAGCCCCCTCACCGTCCGGCAGGGCCGCAACTGGCTCAGCAAGGAATTCCCGACGGAGGTAGCCATCAAGGCTGAGCCGGCTCCCAAGCCGGAGGAGATCGAGCATCCCGCCTTGAGTCTGAAGGAGCTGTGGTTCCGCTATGAGAAGGACAGCGCCGATATTCTCCGGGGCGTGTCCGCCGATATCCCCGCCGCCAGTATTTATGCCATCCTGGGTGGCAACGGTGCAGGCAAATCCACCACCCTGAAGGCCATTTCCAGCATTTGCAAGCCCTACCGGGGCAAGGTGAAGCTCTTCGGAAAGCCGGTGGAAAAATACAAATCCAAGGAGCTGTTCCGGGGCTGCCTTGCCATGCTGCCCCAGGATCCCAAGAGCCTGTTTGTGAAAAAAACCGTCCGGGAAGATCTGGAGGAAATGACTAAGGACAGCCAAAAAATCACAGAAACCGCCGATTTGTGTCAGATCACGGAGCTTCTGGACAGTCATCCCTATGACTTGTCCGGCGGCGAGCAGCAGCGGGCAGCCCTTGCCAAGGTACTGCTGACAGAGCCGAAGATCCTCCTGCTGGACGAGCCTACCAAGGGCATCGACAGCTTCTTCAAGGAGACCTTTGCCCAGATCCTCATGGATCTGAAAAAGCGGGGCATTACCGTCGTGATGGTGTCCCACGATGTGGAGTTCTGCGCCCGGTATGCCGATCTGGTGTCCATGTTCTTCGACGGCCAGATCCTCACCACCGACAACCCCAAGCGCTTCTTCGGCAACAACAGCTTCTATACCACCGCCGCCCACCGGATGAGCCGCCATCGCTTCCAGATGGCAGTGACGGCGGAGGATGTCATCGATCTGTACAAGAAAAACAAGGAGGCCTGACCCATGAAACGATCCCATATTGCCATGCTGGTAGATTTCCTGGTGGTGATCCCCCTTACCCTGTATTTCGGCCTGCGGCTCCCCGGCCGGGGCTATTACATCACCAGCACCCTGGTCATTGTGGAGCTGATGATCCCCTTCCTCCTGGCCTTTGAAAGCCGGAAGCCCCAGGCCCGGGAGCTGGTGGTCATCGCCGTACTCTCGGCTTTGGCCGTTGCCGCCCGGGTGGTCATCCCCATTCCCCATTTCAAGGCTATCTTCGCTGTCATTATGCTCTCCGGCATTGCCTTTGGCCCGGAGGCTGGCTTTATGGTGGGTGCCATCTCCGCCCTGGCCAGCAACTTCTTCTATGGCCAGAGTGCCAACACCCCCTGGCAGATGTTCGCCTATGGTGCCGGCGGTATGCTGGCGGGTTTCCTGTTCGCCAAGGGGCAGTTGCCCCGGAAGCCCCTGGTTCTGGGTATTTTCGGCTTTTTCGCCACAGTGCTCTTCGTCGGCCCCCTGCTGGACACCGCCTCCGTCTTCCTGGCCCTGCCTGTGGTGTCCTGGGATAGGGCGCTGCCTCTGTTCATTTCCGGTTTTCCGGTGAATGTGAGCCAGGGCATCAGCACCTTCCTGACCATGCTCCTCTTTGGCAATCCCCTGCTGGAAAAGCTGGACCGGGTAAAAACCCAGTACGGAATGGGAGAAGACGATGGGCTTTGAAAGCTGCCACCCTGCGGTGAATTTCTTCTTCTTCACCCTGGTGCTCTTTGCCGGCGGCACATTTACCCATCCCGTCTTTCTGGCCATCGGCTGGGTCTGCGCCTTTGCCTACAGCGTCAAGCGGGGCGGCTGGAAGGTACTCCTCTTCGATCTGCTCCTGTTGCCCCTGGCGGCCCTCTACGCCGTGCATTATGCCTGCTGCAACCATTTCGGTGTCACCGTCTGGCAGCAGAATTTCATCGGCAATAATCTGACGGTGGAAAGCGTGGTCTACGGTCTGGTGGAGGGGCTGCGCATCGGGGTGGTGTGTATGTGGTGCAGCAGTCTGTTCCGGGTCTTTTCCTCGGACAAGGTGGTGTATCTCTTCGGGCGGATCAGCCCCCGGTTGTCCCTGTTCCTCACCATTCTCCTGCGCCTTGTTCCCCGGCTGAAGCTGGAGGCCCAGCGCATCAACCTGGCCCAGCAGGGCATTGGCCGGGGTGTCAATCAGGGAAATATCCTTCAGCGTCTGCGGAACTGCCTGCGAATCTTCTCCATGCTCATCACCTGGCTGATCCAGGCCCTAGCCCTGGAAGCAGACTCCATGAAAAGCCGGGGCAGCAACCTCCGGGGCAGAACAGCCTTTTCCATTTACCGTTTCGACAACCGGGACCGGGCCTTTGTGCTGGTCATGTTCACCGCCACCATGTTCACCGCACTGGCCATCGCCCTGGGTGCCTGCCACATGGTCTACAATCCCCGGATCCTGTGGAAGCCTCTTACCTGGTTCAACACCCTCACCGCCCTGGGTTACGCCTTCGTGGCCCTCATGCCCCTGGGCCAGGAGCTCTGGATCGCCTGGCGATTCTCCCAAGCCCGCAGAAACAGCGCTCCCACAGGAGCGCCGGAGCCTGTATAGCAAAAAAAGTCTCTTTTGTCCGAGGACAAAAGAGACTTTTTTGGTGGACTTGAGGAGATTCGAACTCCCGACCCCCACAATGCGAATGTGGTGCGCTCCCAACTGCGCTACAAGCCCGTGATTACCATAAGATTATACTCCCCCCGGGAGGATTTGTCAAGGGAGGACTTGACTTTTTCTGTGGCGCGTAGTATATTTGTTGCATCCGCAACGAATATAGAAAGAAGGGTCATATCTTGACGCAATCCAACTCCCTTACCCAGGGCCCCATCTGGAAAACCATGCTGCTGTTTGCCCTGCCGGTATTCCTGGGGAACCTGTTCCAGCAATTCTACAACACCTTTGACTCCTGGTGTGTCGGCAATTTTCTGGGGGACGATGCCCTGGCCGCCGTCAGCTCCTCCGGCAGTCTGATTTTCATGATGGTGGGCTTTTTCAACGGTGTTGCCATGGGTGCCGGTGTGATCATCGCCCGGTTCTACGGTGCCAAGGACTACGACTCCATGGAAAAGGCCATTCACACGGATGTGGCCTTCGGTCTCACCGCCGGGATCCTGCTCACCGTGGTGGGCGTCACCTTCACCCCCACCATTCTGCGGTGGATGGGTACCCCCGCCGATGTGCTGCCCCAGTCCATCACCTATTTCCGCTACTACTTCTGCGGTGCCATTTTCACCGTGATGTACAACATCTTCGTGGGAATTCTCCACGCCGTGGGGGACAGCCGGCACCCTCTGTACTACCTGATTTTCTCCTCCTTCGTCAATGTGGTGCTGGATCTGCTGTTTGTGGCGGTGTTCCACCTGGGTGTTGGCTCCGCCGCCCTGGCGACCACCATTTCCCAGGGCATCAGTGCCGCCCTGTGCTGCTTGCAGCTGCTGCGAACCAACGCCCCCTACCGGCTGAACTGGCGCAGGATCCGCTTCCATATGCCCAGCTTCCGGCTGATCCTGAAATATGGTCTGCCCTCGGGCATTCAGAACTCCGTGATCTCCATTGCCAATGTGGTGGTTCAGAGCAATATCAACAGCTTCGGCAAGGAAGCCATGGCCGGCTGCGGTGCCTATTCCAAGATCGAAGGTTTTGCCTTCCTGCCCATCACCTGTTTTGCCCAGGCCCTCTCCACCTTCGTTGGGCAGAATCTGGGTGCGAAGCAGTACGACCGGGTGAAGAAGGGTGTGGGCTTCGGCATTGCCTGTTCCGTGACCCTGGCAGAGCTGATCGGCGTGGCTCTGTGGTTCCTGGCGCCCCAGCTCATCTCCTTGTTTAACAAAAAGCCCGAGGTCATCGCCTTTGGTACCGCCCATATGCGCACCATTTGCCTGTTTTTCTGCCTGCTGGCCTTCTCCCATTGCATCGCCGGCATTCTCCGGGGCGCGGGCAAGGCAACGGTGCCCATGTTCACCATGCTTCTGTGCTGGTGCCTGCTGCGGGTGAGTTATATCACCGTGGCTATTCGTTATGTCAGCCAGCTCACCACTGTTTCCTGGGCCTACCCCATCACCTGGGCCTGCAGCAGCCTGGTGTTCCTGGTGTATTTCTGCAAGGCCGACTGGCTCCACGCCTTTGACCGGGCAGAAGCCCGCCTGCGAGACTCCTGAAGGAATCGAAAAGCCCTCCCTCGTTCTGAGGGAGGGCTTTGCCGTTTCAGCAGAAGCGGAACCGGGTTTGGTGGCTGTAGAGCTCCCCGGGGCCCAGGAGAATGGAGGGATACCGGGAATGGTTCGGCGTATCCGGGAAGAACTGGGTCTCCAGGCAGAAGCCCTGGCGGGGGCCATATACGCAGCCCTTCCCCGGGGTACCCGCCTCCAGGTAATTGGCGGTGTAGAGCTGCACCCCCGGCAGGGTGGTCTCTACCTCCATGGTAATGCCGGAGTCCTCGCTCCAGGCCCGGGCCACAGGACGCAGCTGCCCCGGTGTGCCATCCACCACATAGGTATGGTCATAGCCCCGGGCCTGGGTCAGCTGGACAAAGGGCTCCCCGATCCGTTCGCCCAGGGTATAGGGCTGGGTGAAGTCCATGGGAGTTCCCGCCACCGGAGCCTTTTCCCCCAGGGGGATGGAAGTGGCGTCCGTGGGAAGATAGTCCCGGGCAAAGAGCTGCATATGCTGGCCCAGCACCGTACCCGCATCCTGGCCATCCAGGTTAAAATAGCTGTGGTTGGTCAGGGCACACACCGTCAGGGCCGAGGCGCTGGCCCAGTGCCCCATCTCCAGCGTCCGGCCCACCAGGCGGAAGTCCGCCCGGACGGTAAGGGTGCCGGGATAGCCCTCCTCCCCGTCGGGGCTTGTGAGGCCCAGAAGCACCCGATCCTTCTCCGCCCGGATCACTTGCCAATTCCGGTGAGAAAACCCCGTCAGGCCGCCGTGGAGATGGTTGGGGCCATTGTTCACCGCCAGGGTGTAGTCCCGGCCTTCCAGGGTAAAGTGGCCTCCCGCAATGCGGTTGGCCACCCGGCCTACGGTGGCCCCCAGGTAGCCGTCCCGGCGGACATAATCCTCCAGCTTCTCGTAGCCCAGCACCACATCCCGATATTGGCCCTGGCTATCCGGAACCTCCAGGCTCTGAACCGTAGCGCCAAAGGTCAGGATTCGGCAGCGAAGCTGGCCGTTATCCAGAAGGATCTGCTCCACCTGCTCTCCCTGGTCTGTCACCCCGAAGGGCAGGATCGTATTGTCACACATGCGCGCCCACTCCTTTTTTTGTTTCTGCCTGTAGTTTACCAAGGACTTTGGGGGAAGTCAAGCCGCTTTTCCCCCGGGGATAAAATCTTATCCCCGCAAAGCCAAATCCACCCCCTGGCCGCAGCCGGGGGGTGGATTCTTTTGGATTATTCGGTTCGCAGCGCAGCCACGGGATCCATCTTCGCCGCCTTTTTGGCGGGCATCAAGCCGCCCAGCATGGTAATCACCACACTGACACCCACCAGGATCACCGCCGCCGTCATCGGCAGCTGGGCAGTCATATCCGCCGTACCCAGCAGGTTTTCCAGCAGGCCGTTGATGGGGAAGGTCAGGGCGATGGTAATGCCCACGCCCATGGCACCGGCGCACAGGCCGATGATCAGCGTCTCCGCGTTGAACACCTGGGACACATTGGCCTTGGAAGCACCCAGGGCCCGGAGAATGCCGATCTCCTTAGTACGCTCCATAACGGAGATATGGGTGATAATGCCGATCATAATGCACGAGACCACCAGAGACACCGCCACAAAGGCGATGAGCACATAGGAGATCACATCGATAATGGAGGTCAGGGAGGCGGTCATCATCTGGACATAGTCCACATAGGTGATCTGGTCGTCCTCCTGGGCCTTTTCGTTATAGGCAGCGATGCACAGGGCCACTGCCTCCTTGCCCTCGAAGGAATCGGTGTAAATACTAATGGATGCGGGGGCATCGTAGCTGACCTTACCGAAGGCGGTCATATTCTCCTCGTAGCTGGCATCCCCCAGATACCGGTCATACACAGCAAGGAGTACCTCCTGATCCGGGTCAGCATCCAGCCACTGGTCCATTGCCGCCGCCATAGCGCTCTGGTCCATGGGCTGCTGGGCACCGCCCATCTGGGAATAGCCGCCCATCTGCTGGGCCGCATCGGGCTGCTGGGCCGCGGCATTCTGCGCGCTCTGGTACTGGATCATGGTGAACAGGGAAACCTTGTCCGCTTCGGACATTCCCCGAATATAGGACGCGGCATCCTCTGCCTTCTGGCTGTCCTCCTTGGCCTGGAAGGCAATGCCCGTGAGGACATTCACATCCCGAACCGCCTCCTGGGCCAGGATCACCGGGCTTTCATTGGTATAGCGGATGATCGCATCCGTCAGTTCCGCAGTATAGCCCACCACAGCAATGGACAGCATTCCTGCCTGATCCTCGGTGGGGCGGACAATGCCGCAGATCTCCAGTTCCATACCCAGTTCCCCGAAGTCCTGGGCCGTACCCTCCAGCTGGTGGAAGATCCCGTCCTCGCCCTGCACATAGCCGTCACAGGCGGGAACCAGGTAGAAGGTGTGGCCGCAGACCTGGGCATAGTCCAGCTGCTGCTCCCGGGTATCCTCCTCTGCCTCCACCTGGCGGCAGATCTCCTCGTATTCCTCCTGGGTCATCAGGCCCAACTGGTAGAGGGCCAGGGTATCCACGGCATTGTTCCGGTCCACCATGAGCACCACCTGGTTCTTCTCCTGGGGCCAGTGGCCGGAGAGAATCTCATAGCTGTCCATGACCACCTGGCTGATTCCCGTGCCGCCGGGGCCGGGCATCAGCTGGGTGAAATTTCCGGCGCTGCCGGCGGAAGTTCCCATCATGGTCTGCATCTGCTGGAACAGCGGGCTGGAAACCTGGGAATTCTCATCGGGATCCGTATCCGTATCCCGCCAGGCCCCTGCGGCATCCTGGGTGTAGACCCGGAAGCTGGTATCGTAGTGGTAAACCAGACCATTCTCCCCCAGATACTGGTGGATTTCGCTGCTGGGATCCTCCAGGTACTGACGGAAGACGGTGAGGTTGTTTTCCGTAATGTTGGAGACCATCATATTGGAGATCTCCAGGCTGGAGCTGTCGCTGTAAACGCCCCGGCGGCTGGGATCCACAGGTGCCTGCTGGGCACCGATGATCTCCGCCCGCACATTCATCATGGCGGACATATCCACCGTCTGGTCACTGATGGTGATGGGATAGGACGCCATGGTCTGCTTCTGGATGTCGGCAATATAGGTGTTGACACCGGTGGACAGGGCCAGGATCAAAGCTATGCCAATGATGCCAATGGAACCGGCAAAGGCGGTCAGCACCGTGCGGCCGATTTTGGTCCGCAGGTTGTTGAAACTCAGGGAGAGGGCCGTCAGGAAGCCCATTTTCGCCTTACCCAGGCGCTGGCTCCGGGGCTTTTCCTCCCGCAAAGGGGTATAGGGATCGGAGTCGGAGATGATCTTACCGTCCCGGAGCTTGACGATCCGGGTGGAATACTGCTCCGCCAGCTCCGGGTTATGGGTCACCATGACCACCAGCCGGTCCTTGGCCACTTCCTTCAGCAGCTCTATGACCTGGATGGAAGTCTGAGTGTCCAGGGCACCGGTGGGTTCGTCTGCCAGGAGAATATCCGGGTCATTGACCAGAGCCCGGGCAATGGCCACCCGCTGCATCTGGCCGCCGGAAAGCTGATTGGGCCGCTTATGGCACTGCTCCCCCAGCCCCACCTTCTCCAGGGCCTGGCGGGCACGGTTTTTCCGCTCCCCGGGACTGATGCCGCCAATGGTCAGCGCCAGCTCCACATTGGCAAGGATGGTCTGGTGGGGGATCAGATTATAGCTCTGAAAAACGAAGCCGATGCTGTGGTTGCGGTAGGCATCCCAGTCCCGGTCCCGGTAATCCTTGGTGGACACGCCGTTGATGATGAGGTCGCCGGTGTCATACCGATCCAGGCCGCCGATGATGTTCAGCAGCGTGGTCTTGCCGGAGCCGCTGGGGCCCAAAATGGACACAAACTCGTTATCCCGCAGGCACAGGCTCACACCGCCCAGTGCCTCC
The DNA here is from genome assembly GCA_964428625.1 of uncultured Oscillospiraceae bacterium. GTDB lineage: Bacteria > Bacillota > Clostridia > Oscillospirales > Oscillospiraceae > Faecousia. Next base: position 22,441 of record CAYRYT010000001.1, read on the forward strand.
TGTACCAGATTGCCAGTACGATAGTGTTTGGTAATGTTTTGAATTTGAAGCATGGTCACACATCCTTTCTACGGTCCCTATCCTACACGGTCAAAGTAAACCGAAACGAAACAAAGGGAAATAATTCCCATTATTTACAGTTTATCCATAATTATCCGAAGAAAACCGCCAACTTGCAGCGGTTCTGCAAGCCGGCGGTCTCTCTTATTTTTCGTAGGCCAGGGGCGTATCCAGATACTGCTCCCACAGGAAGCTCCGGGTATCCTTCTTCCACTTGGCCGCGGCCCGGATGGCCCGGCACAGGGCATCGAGCTTATGCTGCATCATGGGGCTTTCAAAGATCGCCTCATTTCCCGGCAGCATAGCCGCCGCCAGCAGCTCCGCCCGGTCCTCCCGCTCGCCGGTCATGGCCTGGGCATTTACAAAGGCCCGTTTCTCCCCTTCCAGCCACTGCCCATCGGCCTGCTGGCCATAGGTGAAGCCCGGGGGATTGTAGGTGTCCCAATCGTCGAGAATATTGCTGCGGTTGCGCACATAGGTGTCCAGCACGCCGGAAAGTCCCCGGCAGAAATCCGCCTCCAGACTGTCCCCGATCACCAGGGTCACATAGGCGTTGCCATCCTGCCAATACTGGGCCTGGGTCTGGCCGGTGAGAATGCTCCGCATCAGATTCACCCGGATCCAGCCGCAGTCGGCCACGGAGCCAACCTTATCCAGGAATTCCTCCGGCAGCTGGGCAAACAGGGCCTCCAGCCGATCCAGGGTCTGGGCAATGGTTCGGGTCAGGTACTCTGCCTTGAGGATCAGGTTCCCTGGGGCCTTCACCCCATCCTCCCAGATGCGGATGGTAATGCCGTAGGTATCCCCCAACGCCTTGGCCCGCTGGGACAGGGCTTCCAGGCCCTGGGTATCCGGATTCTCAGCCGTATACCAGGGCTCGGTGTAGTCCGTGGTGTCCCCGGTGGGGTTCCGGGTGTAGTCCCAGCGATAGAGGATATCCTCGCCGGAGTTTCCCTGGGCCAGGAGCCAGATGATCCCATCCTCCCCGGCCATCACATTTCGCAGCTGGCCCAGACCCGTCACCGCCAGGCTGCTCAGGTGCCGGCCGGTGGCGAAATCATACAGATCCAGCTGGGTCTGCGTGCCCTGGTTCACCAGAAGGGCACTATGGAGCTGGGGCAGTGCCCACACATCTCCCGTCTGCTGGGGAACAAAAACCCGGCTGTCCTGGCCCCGGCGGCCAAAGATCATCTGCTCCAGGGTGCCGTCCATCCGTTTGAGGAAATAGGCATCCCCAGCGGCGGTGAGGACGGACTCCATATCGTCTACCCCCAGGAGCTGGCCGTTTTCCGTGGATAGGTAGGCCGTGTAGCGGCTGCCGTCCTCCCCTACCATGGTGCAGGTCACCACCGTATTGCCGAAGAGAACCTGGCCCATGGTCAGGCAGCTATCCGTCTGGCTGCGGAGCATCCGGGTGACCCCGTTGCTGATATCCATGGCCCGCACCCCTTTGGCGGTGCAGTAATAGAGGGTCTTCAGATCGCTGGTCACGGCGGGAATCCCCACCAGATCCTGGGGCAGCAAAATGCGATTGGCGCATTTCAGATCCCGGTTCACCAGGGCCACCTCATGGGTCTGTTCATCGTAATACGCAAAGCCCTGGGCCACCTGGTAGAAGCCCGTCTGCCCGGGGGCGATGGTTACCTCCAGCTGGCCGGTCTTTTCCTCCCGGCAGGTGTCCCCCGTGAGCAGGCGCAGCCGGGTCCCCGATTCCCCGGAGAACAGCACAACGCCGCTGTCCGTGGCGATCATGCCGGTATAATCCTCCCGGCCCAGGGGATAAGCCCGGAGGGAGCCCTGGGACTGGTGCTCCACATCGCTGTCCGGCTGGTAAAGGCCGGGCTCCGTGGCCGGAGCGGTGGTAGTAGGCGGGGTGGTGTCGACAGGCGTCTCCCCGCCGCCGGCGCAGCCCGTGAGGAGCAGTGCGATCAGCGCCAGCGCCATCCATTGTTTCATATCATTGTCTCCTTGCTAAGGTGTAGTCATCCCCCTGGCGGTAATAGGGACACCGGCTCTGGGGTGTGGAAAAGGCCCGGTAGAATTCATCCTCGTCCAGGTCCATCATACAGTAGTACTCCTCGTACTCCTCGTCATAATCGTAATACCAGCAGGTTTCGCACTGATCCATACTCACTCCTCCAGGATCCTGGGGGTAAAGACCCCGTCCGCATATACCAGGCAGCTGTGGCTCCCATCCTTGGGAATGGATACAGATCCGGGGTTCAGGCAACGGATCCCCTGGCGCACCTCGTCCAGCTTCACATGGGTATGCCCGGATAGGAATACGCTTCCCTCGGGGAGTGGGGGCAGGGCATCGGGATTTTCGTGGTGGCCATGGGTCAGGTAGAAGGTTTTTCCATCCACCACCAGCTGTGCATAGTCCGCCATGCAGGGGAAGGGCAGCACCATCTGGTCCACCTCCGCCTCACAGTTGCCCCGTACGGCCAAGATCCAATCCTTCCACCGGCTGAGCATGGGGATCACCGCCTTGGGGGCGTAATCCCGGGGCAAATCGTTCCGGGGGCCGTGGTACAGCAGATCCCCCAGCAGCAGGAGCTTGTCCGGCTGTTCCCGCTCCGCCAGTTCCATCAGCTTTCCACACCAATAGGCGCTGCCGTGGATGTCGGAGGCGATCAAAAGTTTCATATCATTCACCCAATTCCTTCAAATATTGTGCCATGTCAAAGGTCTGGATCTTCTCATCCTTGCGTAGGTACAAGGGGTGGTGGGGATGTCCCTTTTTGCTCCGCTTTCCCGCGCAGTACCACCGGGCACCGCACTGCTCCCCCACCGCGGCCATATCCCGCAGGCATCGGGGCAGATAATCCCGCTTTTCCACAATGGTGCCCCAGGCAGCCCACACCGCCGGCTCCGGGGACAGCTCCAGCACATAGCGGAAGGCCTCCAGATTTTCCCGGTGCAGGGCGGGATTGCACTGCTTTTCCATGGTGTCCGGGTCCGTCGCCCGCTGAGCGTAGACATTGAACATGATGAAGCTGTCAAATCCGTTGCCCAGGGCGATCCGTTCCACGGATTTTAGGGTATTGTCCAGCGCATCCGGCCGGGCGGTGGAGGGATTGATCCCCACGCAAATCAGAGGCTTTTGCCCCCGGGTACCCAGAATGTAGCGGTACTCCGAGTAGAAATTCGGGGCATAGAGCCATTTTTCGATATCATAGTCCGGACTGGGGGTGTTTGCCGCCGCCAGGGCCTGACGGAAGGTCACCAGCTCCAGGGCATCGGTGGTTCCCTTGGGTATGTGCATGGTTACACCTCCACCGGGGGGAACCAGCAGCTGTTGTCCGGGTCATGGAAGGGACAATCCGCCGGATCCTTCCCCCGCTGGCTACACCACTGCCGGAAGGCATGGTCCAGGAAAGGGTACAAGCCCGTCATGCTGTCCTGAAGCTGGACGGTGCGGCCGTCCCCCATGTGCAGCTCGATGACGATGCTGCCGTAGCTGTTGTAGAGCTGTTGGGCCCGGATCTGACTGAAGCGATAGGTCGTACTTCGCTTACCGAAGGTGGTGAGAACAAAGCTGTCCTCGTCGTAGTAGATGCCGAAGGTCATGTAGTAGGTCACAAGGCCCACACCCACCAGAATCAGCAGGCCGCCACCGGCGCTGAGGACCCAGGTATCCGCCATTCCGGCGAACACGGCGGCAATGCCCACCACCACCAAAATCAGGCCAATGGAGCCGTAGCGCTTGCTCAGGCGCACCGAAAGGCCGGAGCTGTGCTGGCTCCGCCCCCGGAAGATCCGGGCGAAGCCCCGATCCACCAGATAGCAAAGGCTGAAGGTCACGGCCACTACCAGAATCATTTCCATATGTCGTTCTCCTGTCTTATGCCCACAGAACAAAGTCCACGGGAATATCATGGGGCTGGGTTTCCAGATGGGGAAGCATCTGGAAATCATAGCAAAGGGCCAGGGTGGGATGGTTCCGCTCCCGGGCCAGGAATTTGTCATAAAAGCCGCCGCCATAGCCGATGCGATGGCCCTGTGGGTCAAAGGCCAGGCCGGGCATGAGGACCAGGGCCGTCTCGTCCGTGGCCACCGGCCCATCGGCAATGGGCTCGGGGATCCCGGCATAACCCTTCTCCACGGCATTGAGGTCCCGCAGGAGGATGAACTTCATCTCCTCCCCAAAGACCTTGGGCACCGCCACGGCCTTGCCGTCCCGCAAGGCCCGCTCCAGCATGGGCACCGTGCGCACCTCCTGGTTATAGGGCAGATAGCCGTAAATCGTCTTGGCCCGGCGGTAGGCGGGATGGGCGAAGAATTTTCCCCCCAAGATCTGACTCTTTTCCTCCACTTCCGCCGGTGTCATGGCCCGTTTCCGATCCCAGATGCTCCGGCGCAGTTCTTGCTTATCCATCGATCTGTTCCTCCTCTCCTATGTTCCGGAACAGCCGGAACCAAAGCAGCACGGCAATCTGGCCGGGGATCCCCAGCAGGAACACCCGCCACACATTTACCCGGCAGAAGGCCCACAGAGAAATAAAAATGCTCATCAGACTGCCCCACACAATGGTGGAGATCAGCATCCGGTTCCACCGGAAATCATGCCAGGCCGAGCGCAGGCTCAGGGACACGATGGCGTTCACCGGCACGGCATAGAAGAAGGCCACCCAGCTGTTGGGCAGTTCCAGGCTGGACAGCACCACATACACCAGCAGGGCAATGGACCAGACCAGGGTCGTGGTCAGGGCCAGGATGACTTTCTTGTTTGCCTTGCGCTTCAGGCGCTTCTCCACCACCTTGGTCACAACCTGCTGCACAGCCCCCTTCTCCTCCGGCAGGGCATTGGGGTCGGTCATCAGGTCATTGACGGTGATCCCCAGACACTGGGCCAGCGCCGCCAGTGTCATCACATCGGGCACGGACTCCCCCCGCTCCCATTTGGAAACGGCCTTGTCGGAATAGTTCAATTGTTCCGCCAGGCCCACCTGGGTCAGGCCGGCCCGCTTGCGGTAGGACGCGATATTCGCGCCGATGTATTGTCTCAGCTTTGCTTCATCCATGGGGTCTCCTCCAGCGTATAGTTGTGTTTATTTTACCAAAGAATCCGGCGCTTTTCAACACCCAATGTCCCCGCTTCCAGGAAATATGGCAAAAAAGGCCCCTGTTTTGCAAAAAAGGCCCCTGTTTTGCAAAACAGGGGCCTTTTTGGGGGTATGGATGGATGAGTTCAGTCCTCGTGGAACAATTCCTGCTGGCAATACTTGATGATGGCGCGGCGGGTGATGATACCGATGAACGCATCCTTATCGTCCACCACAGGGACGAAATTCTGGCTGGTGGCCCGCTCCACCAGGTCGTGCATGGAAGTGGTGACCCGCACCGGCACATTGTCCTTCCGCCGGGAGATCTCCATGACCCGCCGGGCTTCGGCCTGGCGCATATCCATGTAGCACATATTTTTCATGGCCCACAGCAGGTCACCCTCTGTCAGGGTTCCCCGATACTCTCCTCTGCGGTTCAGGATCGGAAGGCCGGCATAGCCCGCCGATTCCATTTTCTCCAGGGCCTGTCGAATGGTGTAGTCGTCATATAAGAAGGCGCACATTGCCTTCGGTGTCAGAAAAAATAAGATATTATTCATGGCAGCTCCTTTTCCGGGCGGTCATCTCTGCCACCCATAACATTATAGCACAAATCCCAGGAAACAGCATGAAAATAATTTGAAAACGGCTCGTTTCTCCGCCGAAAAAACGAGCCGTTTTTTGTGCACAACGCCTAAATTATGTACGGAATTCGAACGGCGTCATGTCGAATGTTGCAAAATAATCATTGGGAGTCTCCGCCCGGCGGATCATCTGGAAGGATCCATCGGGGTGGAGCAGCACCTCCGCGGAGCGGAGCTTGCCATTGTAGTTGTAACCCATGGCGAAGCCGTGGGCACCGGTATCGTGGATGGCCACCATGTCCCCGATCTCAATGGCGGGGAGGCTGCGCTCCACGGCGAACTTGTCGTTGTTCTCGCACAGGCCACCGGTGACATCGTACACATGGTCCAGGATGGCATCCTCCTTGCCCAGGACGGTGATGTGGTGGTAAGCGCCGTACATAGCGGGGCGCATCAGGTTGGCAGCACAGGCATCCAGGCCCACATACTCCCGGTAGATATGCTTCTGGTGAAGCACCGTGGCAATGAGATGGCCATAGGGTGCCAGCATAAACCGGCCCAGCTCCGTAAAGATCGCCACATCATCCATCCCCACGGGGGTCAGGATAGCCTCGTACTTCTGGCGCACGCCCTCACCGATGGCGGCAATGTCGCACTTGGGCTGCTCCGGCCGGTAATCCACGCCCACGCCGCCGGAGAGGTTGACGAAGGCAATGTGGGCGCCGGTGGCATTGTGCAGCCGCACCGCCAGACGGAACAGGATGGCCGCCAGCTCGGGATAGTAGCCGTTCTGTGTGGTGTTGGAGGCCAGGAAGGCATGGATGCCAAAGTGCTTCACCCCCAGCTTCTGGAGGCGGTTGATGGCACCGGCCATCTGGTCCTCGGTCATGCCGTACTTGGCATCCCCGGGCATATCCATGATGGTATTGCCCAGGCTGAAGGATCCGCCGGGATTGTAGCGCAGGCACACGGTATCGGGCATATTCCCCCGGGCCATCCGCTCCAGGAACTCCACATGGGTCGCGTCGTCCAGGTTGATGTAGGCCCCCAGCTCCAGGGCCTTCTCCATATCCTGCTGAGGGGTCACATTGGAGGAGAACATGATCTCCCGGCCGGTGATCCCGGCAGCCTCGGACATGACCAGCTCCGTATAGCTGGAGCAGTCGCAGCCGCAGCCCTCCTGATGGAGGATGTCCAGAATGTAGGGGTTGGGAGTCGCCTTCACGGCAAAATACTCCCGGAAGCCCTTGTTCCAGGCAAAGGCCCGGTTCAGCTCCCGGGCGTTGGCCCGGATGCCGGCCTCGTCATAGATATGGAAGGGGGTGGGGATCTGTGCAGCGATTTCCCTGGCCTTGTCCAGGGTCACAAAGGGTGTTTTTTTCATAAGAAGCCTCTTTCGGTAATCAAAAAATGTGATAAAAATAGCCCTGCGCCAAAATGAGCGCAGGGCGAATGTTGCCAATTCGTCCCCAAAACAGCGCTCCATCGAAACTCGATGACAGTCCCACGCATATTCTGCGGGGGACCAGGAAAATCTTCCTTGGCAGAAAGAAGCTCCTTCGGCGGCGTGCCCTTTCCCGCTCCGGCAATTGCCTGATCCGAAGCGATACTCTTGCAAACCGCGACCTCAGTCTTGGTACATCATTAGATTTTATACGATAGAATACCGTTTGTCAATATCTTTTCCCACTCTACCCAGAGTAGAATGGTGAAAATTTTTCAGTAGAGAAAAAATTCCCCAGGGAGGTACCATTTTTCCGTCCCCTGTGGTATAATCCCCTCATCGATTTTACCACGGAAGGCGGAATGCTTTATGAAACGAACCAAATTGCGGGACCGGATCCTGCCCAACTACACCCTGGGACAGGAGATTGCCAACATGGTCACCCACATCATCGGCGGTGCCCTGGGTGTCGCTGCCCTGGTGCTGTGCATCGTCCAGGCCGCTGTCAACGGAGGCGATGCCCTGGATATTCTGGGGGTGATCTTTTACGGCGTATCCCTCATCGCCCTGTACACCATTTCCAGTGTCTACCATGGTCTGCGTCCCGGAACGGGCAAAAAGGTTCTGCAGGTCATCGACCACTGCACCATCTATCTGCTGATCCTGGGCTGCTACACCCCGATCCTTCTCAGTGCCCTGCGGCCCAACCACCCCTGGATTTGCTGGGGCCTGATGATTGCCGAATGGGCCTTGGCCGCCCTGGCCATTACCCTGACGGCCATTGATCTGAAGAAATACCGGGTACTGTCCATGACCTGCTACATCGGCATGGGCTGGGGCATCATTTTCTTCTGGCGCCAGACCCTGGAGGCCCTGGGTACCACAGGCTTTGGTCTGCTTCTGGCAGGCGGTATTGCCTACACCGTCGGTGCCATTCTCTACGGCATCGGATCCCGGAAGCCCTGGATGCACGCGGTCTTCCATGTCTTTGTGGTTCTTGGCAGCGTGTTCCAGTTCTTCGCCATCTACTGCTACGCACTGTAACTGCCATCCAAAACAGGGGAGCGTATCGAAACCGATACGCTCCCCTGTTCGCTGCCTTCCGCGCCTCCCCAGGCCATTCTCACTCCAGCACATGCTCCAGACCCATTTGCAAAATGGTCAGCACATGGTCATCCGCCAGGGAGTAGAGAAGGTTCTTCCCCTCCCGGCTGAACTTCACCAGATGCATCTGCTTGAGGATCCGCAGCTGGTGGGACACGGCGCTCTGACTCAGCTGCACCGCCTCGGTGATCTGACTGACGCACTGCTCTCCCTCCACCAGGGTGGAAAGGATCTGCACCCGGGTGGGATCGGCGAAGGCCTTAAACAGCTCCGCAATTTGTTCAATTGTCTCCTTTGTCGGAACCATCCACTCGCCCCCTGGGGTATTTTCCCTTATTTTAGCCCAGATTTCGAAAAAATGCAACTGCAAATTCCCTCTGGCAAAAAAACCGCACTTGCATACACAAGCGCGGTTTCAATTCATGGAGCGGGTGACGAGGCTCGAACTCGCTACCTCCACCTTGGCAAGGTGGCGCTCTACCGGATGAGCTACACCCGCATCTCCTGCGGAACGTTGTTCATTATACCAGAATATTTCAAAATGTCAAGGGCTTTTTTCAAATATTTTTCTTTTTTTCACCCCCGCTTTTGCGGGGGTGAAAAACCGCTTATTTGCCCAGGACTTCCGCCAGAATCTCCTGGGTATCCGCCCCAAAGAGGGGGCCATTGTTCAGCTGGTGAAAATCCAGCTGTCCGAAATACAGATTCGCCTCGATGAGCAGCGGCTCCCCCGTCTCCGTCACGGAGAAGTCCCAGGATACCAGCCGGAAATGGGGCACCTGGACATGGAGCTTCTCCACAGCCGCCACACAGTCCGCATATCCCGGAATGGCATGCCCCGCAAACACCAGACCCGTATCCGGGTGCTGGGTGAAGCGTTCTCCGGCGGTATTATAGGCGTAGGTCTTCAGCTTCCCCTCCGGAGTAATGCCGCAGGTGATGCCGCCACTGCTGGCGTTGTCCACCCGGGCACCTCCCTGACCGATGCGCAGAATACCGGAGTATACCTTCACCTGCCCCTGGCGCAGCAGGGAGATCAGCCGGATGGTATTGACAGAACTGGCATTCACCGCCGCCAGCTGGGGATGCTGGCGAATGGGCCGCTGGATCACGATGTCGTGACGGATCCGCCCCTCCACCTGATCGAACTGATCTCCGGGCAGGAAGAACACACCCTTGCCGCCCTCCGAACCCATAGCCATCTTCACCACGATCTCCGGTTCTTTGGCCAGCAGGGCCCCCAGTGCCTCCCGGGAAATGGGCGCATAATCCCCGGTGAACCACATTCCGCCCACCCGGGCAGCCAGCTCCTCCGGCTGACGCACACCCTGGAACATCCGGCGGTAGTAGCACTTGTTGTCCAGGTAGGTACCCTCATGCCAGTCGTTGAAATGGGGGTCGATTCGGCAGTAGTACAGATCCTCCGGCAGATAATCCACCCGGAATTCCCCGGTTTTCTGGAAGTAGAAATTGTGGAACCAGGTATCCACCTTGCCGTAGGGGCGGTAGAATGCCTGGATCTGTTCCTCCTGCTCCCGGGTCAACACATATTTCGGAGCCAGGGACCGGATTCGGTGGCGGAAATAGCGTCTGCGCCGCCGGATCAGAATTCTGTCCCGCAGGGCACGAAAGGCGGTAGTCAGTGACATAGAAAAGCCTCGCTTCTTCGTTGGTTTTCTTTGATTATACCCTCCTCGGGCCGGATTGTCAATGTCCCTCCGTAACCCCGCCCCCTTTGCCCCATGGGGTGGGACACCGTGGGGGCCTTGGAGAGGGTTTCCCGGCCTGATTTCAATCCACCCACCCCGTATGGGGTGGGACTTCTTTTTCCCATAATATACCGCCCCATGGTTGCGATTTCAATCCACCCACCCCGTATGGGGTGGGACATCGGTATCAAACCTCCGTGAAATGCTCATGCTTATTTCAATCCACCCACCCCGTATGGGGTGGGACAGCAAAAGTGTACAAAAAATGCTTGTATCACTTATGCGCTAAGTACAAAAAGTTCGCAATTGGGAGAACATATCCCCTTTTGATTGCTTCGGTTTCTTCCAATTATCCCCTACAACGGCCGTTTCCCCGGTGCGAACCGGCCGGGAAAACGGCGGGAGCTTCTGCTTCGCACTATACCATCAGAATGCCCTCAGGCTCGTAGGTCTGCTTGGTGCCGTAATGCTCAATTTTCGTCTGGTAATGGTTTCCCAAATAGTAAAATCGCAGGCTGTCCTTGTCCGCATCCATGATTTTCAGAAGTTTATTCTGAAGAACCTTCCATTGGGCCGCATCCAGAACACATTCAAACACGGAATTCTGCACCCGCTGACCGTGATTGACGCATTGCTTTGCAATTTGCCGCAGGCGCTTTCTCCCCTGGGCATCCTCAGTGTTCACATCGTAGGTAATCAGAACCATCATACAGATCCCTCACTTCCATAAAAACGGCGCATAGGCATCCATATCTTCCCGCAAATAGCGGGCCAGTAACAATGCCTGAATGTAAGGTACCAGCCCCCAGGGAATTTTCTCTTCCAGATAGGGATGGGTAATGGTCTCCTGCTTTTTCATCTGCCACTGCCGCAGGAATTTCTGTCGTCCCTGATCGGTCATACGCACAGCCCCGCTTTCCTCGTGGATGAAATCCTCCGGAGATAATATGCGGTTATTGACAATCGTCAAGACAAAACGGTCTGCCATGCAGGGCCGAAGCTCCTCCATGAGGTCCAGAGCCAGGGATGTTTGCCCGGGCCGATCCCGGTGGAGAAAGCCGACATAGGAATCCAGGCCCACGCTTTCCAGTGCTGATGCGCAGTCATTGGCAAGCAAACTGTAGGCAAAGGAAAGCATGGCATTGATATTGTCCAGCGGTGGGCGGCGATTCCGTCCATGGAAGAAGAATTCCTCCTTTTGCCGAAGAAGCATATCGTCAAACAGGGCGAAATAACCGGCAGCGGCCGCCCCTTCCAATCCACGCAGGGCCTCGCTGTCTGGGCATTCCAGGATTTGTGGAAGAAGATTCTTCAAATTCTCCGATGCGGTACGGAATTGCTCCTCATCAATGCGCATTTTGTGATCCCGGCGGGTCCGTTCCAGACTCCACCGTGCGTTGTAAACCTTACCGAAAATCATATTCCGGGCGATCTGACAGCTTTTCACAGGGTCATCAGCGGCACGATACTGGGTTCGGCGCAGGAACACATTCCCCCTGCTGATACCGGATGTGCGAGCCAGGAATTTCCCCCGTGGGGAGCAAAATACCAATGCCACATCCCGCTGGGCACAGGCTCCCATAAGCGCCGGGGATGCCCCGGCATAGGAAAAACTGATGATCCCTTGCAGGGTATGCAGTGGGAAACGGGCAACCTCTGCTTTTTCCCGATTGACAACCACATTCTCTCCGTCCAAACTGAGCCAGGCATCCTCCGAAGTTACAAACAGCGTATTGAGCAAATGTCTCATGGTGCATCCTCCGCACTGGCACGCAGATATTCTGTTACAGACTTTTTCCGACTGAGCTTTGACAGGCACAGCTCCCGAAGGGAACAGGCGTTGCAGCTTTTGCCGGGTTTGACCTTAGGTGTGTAGCTGCGCCTGTAGAGGTCATGCATTTCCGAGAGCATAGCGCACAAGCGTTCCCGGAGTTCCGGTGTGAGGGGCACCGCTTCCCGGCGGCGGGTCTCCCCGTAAAAGAGCGCCCCCTCCGGGACTTCACAGCAAAGCATTTCTTCCAAGCACATGCCCTGGGCACATAGCTGCAATCTGTCCGCATCTGTAAGTTTGGGAGAGCCCCGCTTATATTCCACTGGGTAAGGCTGCCACAGCCCCTCCCGTCCCGGCAAGGAGATCCCGTTGACGCTTCTGCGGAACTCAACGACATCACAAGCTCCGCTGATCCCTAATGTTGGGGAATGGATCTGCATTCCCCGGGTAATCCATACATCCCCCCGCTGCTCCCGGCTGTCGCTGTCGTGGGCTTTTTCATGGAGGATATTTCCCTGAACGGTCAGCAGATTCTCCGCCCACTGCTGCTCTATGTGGATCAGCGCCCATTGCCGCCGACAGAAGGCAAAATGCTGCACCCCGGATAGCTGGAGAAAATCCTCCTCATTATAGACCATCGATAATCTCCGGTGTTAAACCAGGCAGCTCATCCAGGGTGATGTCGTAATCGTCAACGCACTTGGGAACGATGACACCAGCCTTTGGAGCGACGCACACGCTGCGGTGGACTTTCGCGGTGGAATACTGCCCGGCGGGGCAGTTGTGTTCGAACCAATAGAGCTTGACCACTTCCATGGAGCCTTCGGGCCGGGCGGAGGAAGCGTCTCCCTCAAACAGCGTGCGCAGGGCTTCCTTGATGACAAGGGAATCCCCGTGTGTGAAACCGGTTTTCTGCGCCAATTGCACATTGATAGAGCCCTTGATCTTGTAAAGGCCAAAGCGGACATAGTGTTTCTTTCCCATGGTGTCGGAAGTACGAGTTTCTCCCTTTTCTCCGTTGACACTTTTGGTTATTTGCAATGTTTCAACTTCCACAGGAGAAACGCTGACTGCTTGGTGGACAGAAACAGGACCGCGGACACCGACCGAAACACCTTTCGATTCTTTGTCCTTAAATGCAAATACCTGTCCAAAGCTGCGCACATCCAACCAGGTCTGGCAGGCTTTTTGCGCATAGGTGTCCCGATTTTTTTCGCCTTTCATCACATTGCTGGCCCGCTCGGACAGACTTCCGAAGCCGTCGTCACACCGGTCATCCGACTGGACAAAGATGGAGCAGCCCAGATCCTGCATTCGATTGCGGATCTTGCGCTTGATACACACATCGCTCATCTCTCCAAAACCACTGTAATCCGTGCGGGGGCGGTTGCCGTTGAGGGGATCGCCGTTGGCGTTTGCCCGCTCTACCGAGACCAATGCCACAAAATCTATCTTGTTATTCAGCGCACTCATTTTCTTTATCCTCCATATCCTTATCTTTTTTGGTGTACAGTGCATTTCTTTGCAGGTAATATCCCATTAAGTAGGTATCCGACAGGGGCAGATCCCACTGTTGCTCCGGTGTCTGGCTGATGATCTCCATGATCTGGGATATCATGGCCTTGTACCACCCACGAAGTCCGGGGTTGAGCCGTGGGAAGTAGGCTTGTTCCAGTTGCTTTTCGATGATCCCGGCAGCGTACATGGGACGCTGACAGAATACGGACTGCATTCGGATGGCGTTGGGTTCCCGGCCCTCGGTGCTGTCGTATGTATCCCGCTCCACTTTTTCCATTACCGCCAGTAGCCGTCCAAATTGATAGCTGCGGTCGTTCTTTTCTGGCTCCAGAGCCATGTTCCATTCCTCCTTAAATCGGTCATATCTGTATTTTCGGATCACCGCACAGGCGGTGGACAGAATCGTTTCCCATACATCGTGATCGTACGCCTGGGGTTGAGAGGCTTTGCGGACCAAAGCTTTGACGATATCTGCGCCAACGGAAGCTCGCTCCACCCGACAGGCAAGCAGGCGTTGCAGTTCTTGCCGCATGATCTGGTCGTCGGCGGTGATGCGAGTGGCACCTTTTTCGGTTTTTGGGGTGCCAAAGGCACAATTGATGATTTGCCGCAGGCTGGGAGACTGAATGCCATAACGCCGGTCTGGCCAGCAGCAGGTGTTGTCCCAATCGTAGAGCCGCTGCAAAGAATCATGGGCCTGGAATTCATTGTAGTAAGTCAAAGCCAATCGGCCGGTGGTGGCTGCGTCAAAGACGGCGACCACCACATTGTCGTCAATGGTGAAGTCACGCTTGGTACCGTTCAAGACCCGTTGGAGATCTTCTTGATAGCTGACGGGATCCCAAATGGATTTGGCTGGGCGCATGGGTCCGGTCGGTTGCAGGACGGTTTTTCCTTTTGGGTTCCAGCATAGAAATGCCCGACCACCGAAGATGGCACCCTGTTCCTGTATCAGCCAGCGCAGAGCGCTGTGGGCTTTTTGCGAGGCTTCGTAGCCGACTTGCGCAGCTTGCCATTCTTCGCTGAAGCGCCCACGGTAGGAAAAGCCTACTTTGTCATTGGCAGAGATCAGCTTGGCGTTGCCGTTTAGGGAAAACACACCCTTTGGATGTTGGCTGGCAATGCCAACTTGTGCACCGGTCACCATACACAGTCCTTCTGGCCGTTGGGTCTGGCTGAGACTATATCGGGTAAAAGCTTCAAGCAAGGCGGTGTTACGCCAGCATTCCTCCGGGATATCTCCCTGTATCCGCCAGCGGATCATCAGTTTGTCGTTTTCTGGCATTCCATTTCCATCCACCTTGATCAGCCCACATTTTTGCAGGTTCTCCAGGATCGTGGCACCTTTCACATACTGCAATACAGGGGCCAACTTGGGATGGGAATACTCGGAATTTGCCCAGGCCTCCAGCTGTTGCACATAGAGATCGTATTTTGTGCTATTTTGCGGAAGGAGATATCCGATCTGCTCGCAAAGAGGATGGGGACAGGGGGCGCTGGTACGACCGGCAGAGCCTTCTGTGGCGGGCATTACGATTTTGGACGCATTTTTTTCAACAGCCGAAGCAAGGACAAATTTTCCCTCCGGATCCAGCGTGATCTCCAGATCCGCCCGGGTCACGATGTGCCCCACCGGTGCCATGGGAGTCATATTATTCTGGTTTTCTGTGTAGTGAATATGGCTTTCGTAGGTTTCCAAGGCTCGTTGAAACAGTCCCATTTATGTCACCTCCCCAAATTCCTTTAGGCCGGTGAAGTTTTGAAGATCTTCACCAAAGGGCTTTATCTGCATATCTGCCAGCACCTTGTGGTGCGGGCACTGCTCGGGACGGGGAAAATGGATCACGCCGTGTTCCATCACAGGCCGCCAGAAGCGGGCGGTCATGTGCCCGGCGGTCTCAGAAGAATAGGCTTCGTCTGCATAGGTGATACCGTGGTACATCAGACCGAATTCCAGCCTGGGGATGTTGTCGTATGCGCCGGGACCCTCACCAAACACGCAGGGCTCCACATATCCCTGACATTCCCGGGTGCCCAGGAAAATATCCCGGCGTCCACCTTTGCGGATCATTTTCAGTGCGATCTGATGGTGTTTGTTCTCGTTACGGTCACATTCCAGCTCCGGTCGGTTTTCGTTCCATTCAAAATGAGCCCGCACTTGATAGCGGCAATTTTTCAAATAGGTGTAGTACGCCAGATCGTTGCCACCGCTGT
>CAYRYT010000002.1:0-37601 GCA_964428625.1 uncultured Oscillospiraceae bacterium
TGCTGTACCTGAAGGAGGGCCAGTATTCCCCCAACCACTTCCACTGGTACAAGACCGAGGACATCATCAACCGGGGCGGCGGAAATGTGCTGATCCGTGTCTACAACTCCAACCCCGATGAGTCCATCAACTACGAGACCGATGTCACCGTCCATACCGACGGCCGGACTTACACCGTTCCTGCCGGCACCCAGATCCGTCTGACCCCCGGCGAGTCCATCTTCATTCAGCAGTACCTGTACCATGACTTCGAGGTGGAGCCCGGCACCGGCCCCGTGCTCCTGGGTGAGGTCTCCCAGTGCAATGACGATGCCAACGACAACCGGTTCAATCCCCCCATGGGCCGCTTCCCCGCCATTGAGGAGGACGAGGCTCCCTACCGCCTGCTGTGTACCGAGTATCCGGAAGCAAAATAATGGAATATCAGATTCAAAACGCCTGTTTGCAGGTATCCGTCGCGGATTTCGGCGGACAGCTCATGTCCATCCTGGGCAATGACGGAACCCAGTACCTGTGGCAGGGGGATCCCGCCTACTGGTCGGACCGGGCGCTGAACCTGTTTCCCTATGTGGCCCGGCTGACGGAGGGCTCCTACCGCCTGGACGGCCAAACCCATACCATGGCCATCCACGGTCTGGCCCCCTACCACACCTTCACGGTCACGGCCCACACCCAGGACTGCCTGGAGCTGACCCTGTTCAGCGACGAGGTCACCCGGGAAAGCTATCCCCGGGAATTTGCCTTCCGCATCCGCTATACCCTGGAGGGCAGCACCCTGGCCGTCACCTATGTGGTGGAGAACCGGGATGACAAGACCATGTATTTCGGCCTGGGCGGACATCCCGGTTTCCAGGTGCCCCTGGTTCCGGGGAAGGATTTTTCCCAGTACCGCCTGCGCTTTTCCCAAGCCTGCCAACCCCGGCAGGTGGACTTCTCCGACGATTGCTTCGTCCTGGGCACCGATCGTCCCTTCCCCCTGGAGGAAGATTTGATTCTTCCCCTGTCCCACCGGCTCTTTTACCAGGATGCCATTGTGCTGCGGGATATGGCCCGGAAGGTGACCCTGGAAACCGACGGGGACGGCCATGCCGTTACCGTGGATTTCCCCCAGATGCCCTATCTGGGCCTGTGGCATTGGCCCCAAACCGATGCCCCCTACCTTTGCATTGAACCCTGGTGTTCCCTGCCGGCCACCAAGGACAACATCACCGTATTGGAGGAGCAGCCGGATCTGATCCGGCTGGCGCCGGGTGAAACCTACCACAACACCTGGACGATCCACATCCATACGCCCTAAGGGGAGGAAATTATATGAAGATCCAAATCTGGACATTCTATTTTGACGGCTATGAGCCCCTTTCCTGCCAGGCACCCTGTACCATGTACAGCGTCCTGCTGAACCACGGCAAAATTCCCGATCCCTTCTACGGACTGAACGAGCGGGAGCTGCAGCACCTGGGAGAACAGGACTGCGTCTTTGAAAGCCGGTTCGATGTGGATGCGAATACCCTATCCCGGGAGTTCGTGGAGCTTTGCTTCCAGGGTCTGGATACCCTGTGCCACATTTACCTCAACGGCAAGCGTCTAGGGAAGGTAAAGAATATGCACCGCACCTACCGCTACCAGGTGAAGGAGCTGCTGCGCCGGGAGGGAAACCTCCTGCGCCTGGAATTCCAGTCCCCCGTCCGCTACTTTACCGAGGAGCAGCGCAAGCACTACCTGTACATGAACGACGGGGACACCATCCCCGGCACCGCCCACCTGCGCACCGCCATGTACCAGTCCGGCTGGGACTGGGGTCCCACCCTGCCGGATATGGGTATTTTCCGGGAGGTGGAGCTGCGGGGCTATGACCACGACCGGCTGGACACCGTTTTGGTCAGCCAGAACCATCACCATGGTGTCGTGGATGTCTCCCTCCGGGTGGAGACCCACCACCACCGGGATTGTACAATCTACGCCACCCTGGACAGCCAGCGGGTGCAGCTCACCGACGGCGAGGCCACCATTCGGGTGGAGGATCCCCAGCTGTGGTGGGTCCGGGGCTACGGCGAGCAGCCCCTGTATGATCTGACCGTGGAGCTGGAGAAGGACGGAACCGTCCTCGATTCCGACCACAAGTGCATCGGTCTGCGCACCCTCACCGTAAGCACGGAAAAGGATGCCGACAAGAAGGGCAGCGAATTCTGCTTCGTCATCAACGGCGTGAAGATCTTCTCCATGGGTGCCAACTACATCCCCATGGACAATCTCCTCAGCCGGGTGACACCTCAGCGCCAGGATGCCATGATCCAGTGGGCCCTGGATGCCAACTTCAACACCCTGCGGATCTGGGGCGGCGGCTACTATCCCGAGGATCACTTCTACGAGCTGTGCGACCGCCACGGCATTCTGGTCTGGCAGGATTTCATGGTTGCCTGCGCCAACATCTGGCTCACCGAGGAGATGGCCCAGGAATTCCGGGAGGAAGCCCGGGACAATCTGTGCCGCCTGCAGCATCACGCCTCCCTGGGTCTGCTCTGCGGAAACAACGAAATGGAGGATATGATCATCAACGCCGGTGCCCAGAATACGGAGCTGGTTCGCCATGATTATCTCCACCTCTATGAGCTGCTTCTCCCGGAGTTGTGCCGGGAATATGCCCCCGACACCTTCTACTGGCCTTCCAGTCCCTCCTCCGGCGGCGGTTTCGACGATCCAGGCAACCACGCCCGGGGTGATACCCACTACTGGACGGTGTGGCATGGCGGGGTTCCCTTCACCACCTACCGGCAGATGCGCTTCCGCTTCTGCTCGGAGTACGGCTTTGAGAGCTTCCCCTCCATGAAGACCATCCGCACCTTCGCCCAGGAGGAAGATTTCAACTGCTTCTCCCGGGTGATGGAGAATCACCAGAAGTGCAAGGGTGGCAATGGCAAGATCCTGCGCTACCTGGCCGACAACTACCTCTACCCCAGCTCCTTCGAGAACCTGGTCTATGCCTCCCAGCTTCTCCAGGCCGATGCCATCAAGTATGGCGTGGAACACTTCCGCCGGAACCGGGGCTACTGCATGGGCTCCATCTACTGGCAGTTCAACGACTGCTGGCCGGTGGCCTCCTGGTCCAGCGTGGACTGCTTCGGCCGCTACAAGGCCCTGCACTACGCGGCAAAGAAATTCTATGCCCCCGTGGCCATGGGGCTGTTCCTGGAGCAGGGCAAGCTGACCGTGAACATCTCCAACGAGACCATGGCTCCCTTCCGGGGTAAGGTTCATCTGTCCCTGCGCCGGGCAGATCTGGAAATCCTGGCGGAAAAGACCGTGTCCGCCGAAGTGGCTGCCCTGTGCGCCCGGGATATCGAATCCTGGGATGTGGCCGGCCAGGAAGGTTACGACCGGTTCCTGGTGGCAAACCTCTACGGCGAGGATGGGGCACTGATCATGCGGCAGACGGAGCTTTTCGTCCCCGCCAAGCATTTCCAGTGGTGCAAGCCCCAGCTCACCACCGCTTTCCGGGATATCCCCGGCGGCGTGGAGATCCAGGTGGCAAGTGATGTATTCACCCAGGGTGTTTCCCTGGATTTCGCGGACTTTGACTGTGTTCTGTCGGACAATTTCTTCGCACTGACCGACGGGAAGCCCTATACCATCACCGCCCGCACGGCGTGCACTGCCCAGGAGCTGGAACGCGCCGCCATTTGGAAAACCGTTTTCGACATTCGTTGATATTGCCAGGAGGGGCGCCCTTGTTGCGCGGTGAACTTCCCGCCCGGCGTCATATCGCATCGTAACAAGGAAAGGTGGAGAATCTGACTATGTACAGGCTTCTGATTGCAGATTGTGATCCAAAAAATTGTGAACAGATCCAAGCCTTGCTGGATTGGCCATCCTATGGATTTGACGGAATTCTGGTTGCCCACTCCTACCCCGAAGCTGTCACACTGGCTCTGGACCGGAAGCCCCAGGTGGCTTTGATCAGCACCCAGCTTGGGGATCACAAAGGCTGCGAGCTGGCCGAGCACCTCCATGCCATCGGCCTGAAAACCGCCGTGGGCATGATGGCCCCGAATCTGGATCCGGAGCTGGTGCTGACTGCCATGCGCTCCGGTGCCCAGGACTATCTGCTCAAGCCCCTTGAGGAGACGGATGTCCACCATTTCCTGGAACGGGTGGTGGAGCTGCCGGACAACGGCGCCTTGTCGGATAGCTGCGCCCTGCGCAACGAGATCGATCCCGTGCTGAATGTGCCCTACTCCTCCCTGTCGAAAATCACCGTCAAAATGATCCTGCTGGTCAAGAGCAGCTATCGCTCTCCCCTGACCCTCATCGGCATTGCAGAGACCTTCCAAATGAGTGGGAAGTACATCGGCCGGGTGTTCCTGAAGGACACCGGCATGAAATTCTCCAAGTATCTGATGGCCTACCGAATGCTGGAGGCCAGACGGCTCATCGTCAATACGCAGGAGAAGATCTCCGTCATTGCCAATATGGTGGGCTATGTCCAGCAGAACAATTTCTATGTCCAGTTCAAGTCCTATTTCGGGGTGTCTCCCAGTGCGCTGCGCAATTGCGAAACCCCGCCCGACGCTGGCGACCTGTAAGGAGGCAACCATGAAGAACCTGTTTAATTTTGAAAGCCCCGTCATTCAATTTCTGGCCCGGGTGGGCGACCTGATCCTGGTCAATCTTCTGTTTCTCATCTGCTGCATCCCGGTGATCACCATTGGCCCCGCCCTGGCCGGACTGAACAAGGTCACCCAGGACCTGGCCCACGAGGAGGAACAGGGAATTTTCCGCACCTTCTTCCGGGCTTTCGCCCAGAATTTCAAGCAGGCAACCGGGGGCTGGCTGATGATCCTGCTGTTCCTGGTGGGAATGGGGTGCTATTATCTGCTGGTCAGCATCTATCTGGAAGGTGCCCTGGCAACGGCACTGTACTGTCTGCTGGCTTTCCTGGCAATTATGGTACTGGCCATTTCCTCTTACCTTTTCCCCCTACTGGTACGCTATGACAACACCATCAAGGAGCATGTGTTCAACGCCGGGATTCTGGCAGTCATTAAGCTCCCCCGCACCCTGGGCATGATGGTGCTGAACCTGCTGCCGATCCTGCTGCTGTTCCTGTCCCCCCAGGGCTTCCTGCAGACCCTGGTGTTCTGGCTGTTCATCGGCTTCGGCTTCTGCAATTATCTGTGCAGTCTGCTTCTGGTTCCCGTGTTCCGGGAGCTGGAATCTCCGGAAGGAACGGGGAACATCTCCCTCTTCAAATAATCCGGTATCTACGATCAGCAAGTCCCGGCTTTGCCAATGCAAAGCCGGGACATTTTTATGCAGCATCAACCGATGCGGATCCGAATGGAAAAATCGAAATGTTTTTCTGCCAGCCGGTAAGCCTCCGCCAGCTCCGGGCCGCAGGAATTGGAGCCCAGACCGGAGTTTTTGTAGTCAATGCGCGAATTCACGAGGCCATTCTTCTCTAATTCGTCCCAATGGGTCGCCTGGGTCAGTGCCTGGGTGGTATAGTCGCTGACCGCCATCTCAAAAGATGTTTCCCCAAGGAAGGACAGGCCGTTCCCCATGTGCAACTCCCGGCAGCCGGTGTGGTTGCCGTGCTCCTGGGGCATGATGTAGGGGTAGTATTCCGCCTCCGACCGGGAGGTGAACCAGCCGGTGGTGGTGTGGGCCAGCATATCCCGGTAATTCTCCCCGGGCCCCCGGCCAAAGTACCGGAAGGACGCTGCCTCCCGAGGAAGGGCAAATTCCAGGCCGAAGCGGGGCAGCCAGATCCGATTCTCCGCCACATCCCCATGGATGTCCAGCCTCAAGGAGCCGTCATCTTCCAGAGAATAGGTCACCCGGTAATGCAGGAAGGGCATCCGGCCAACCCCCGCCAGGCTGCCGGTGAAGCACAGAGACTCCCCCTCCCGTCCTGCGGAATAGACATGGTTGAAGATACGGTCAAAGTTTTCCCCTTCCCAGGTATTGGGGTGGCCCCATTTGTTCTTGATGTTCCGGTCATTGTCCGTAGGTGCCCGCCACACCGTCATAGCAAAGGGCGTAGCCAGGTATTCCCGGTCTGCTTTGCAGATCCGCTCCGGAAGTGCGGTATACCGGGAGATCTGAAAGACGCTTTCTCCCACCCGGATCCGGTAGCAATTGGGCAGCTCCTCCACCGCCAGGGGGCGCATCCCAGGGCATGGCGGCTGGGTCGTGGGCAATTCCTGCTCCCACAGGGCCACCACATCTCCCGTCCGGTCATAGGCCCGGGCCACCACAAAGGCACCCAGCCGGGAAGTCCCGGGACAGGGGATCTCCAAATCCCGGCTCTCCCCCGGCAGGAGGGGCCAGACCATTTCCCGTTTCCAGGCAGTCTCCCCGTCCAGGGTGATCTCCACCTCCAGGCGGAAATCTGCCAGGGAGCGGAAACTGTGGCGATTGGTGACGATCACCCGTCCCGCCTCCAGACGGAAATGGATATTCTGGTAGACATATTTCAGATTCAGAGAGCCTGCCTTGAGCTTCCGCTCGTGGGTCACGATGCCATCGGCACAGAAATTCCCGTCGGAGGTCAGTTCCCCGAAGTCTCCGCCGTATTTTGGCACCCCATTCACCAGGAAGGTGTGATCCGCCCATTCCCAGACGCAGCCGCCGATGAGCTTGGGGTACTGGTAGAAAAGCCGCCAGTAATCCCCGGGGTCACCGGGACCGTTGCCCATGGCGTGGCTGTATTCGCACAGGAACAGGGGCAGGGGCTTGTTGGGGTCCCGGGCGTATTCCTCCACATAAGAAAGGGAGGGGTACATCCGGGAATGCATATCCGGCCGGTGGTAAAACTCTGACACCCCCGGCACAAAGCTCCATTCGTCCGATGCCCGGGAGGCATCCTCGCAGTGAATCAGCCGCCGGGGATCCGTCCGACGGAGCCAGTGGAGCATTTCCTCGTGATGCAGACAGTGGCCGCTTTCGTTTCCCGTGGACCAGGCGAAAATACAGGGATGATTTTTGTCCCGATGGTAGGCCCGTTCCATCCGTTCCAGGAAAGCCTCCCGCCAGGGCTCCTGATTGCCGATCCATTCCCTGTCTCCGCCCACGCAGTCGTAGCCGGAGCCTCCTGCCCGGCGGTTGCCGAAGCCGTGGGTCTCCAAATCCGTTTCCAGCATGACATACAGGCCCAGGCGGTTGCACATCTCCAGGAATTCCGGGTGAGGCGGGTAATGGGAGGTGCGGACGCAGTTGATATTCAGCTGCTTCATGAGAGTCAGATCTCGGAGAAGCTCCTCATTGGTCATGGTATAGCCCTTGGTGGGGTGGGTATCGTGGTGGTTGACACCCTTGAGCTTCACCTCCACCCCGTTAACGGTAAAGGCACCCCGGTCATTCACGCCGTAGGTGACAAAGCCCACACTTTGACGGATAACCTCCTCCTGATAGCGGAACACCAGGGTGTAGAGATAGGGTTCCTCCGCATTCCACAGCCGGGGATTCTCCACGGCAAACTCCCCCTGGCCCTCCACAGGTTTCTGGGCCAGGAGCCGGTCCCCATCGTACAGGGAAACCTCTGCCCTGCCCGCCAATTGGATCCGGATCCGGTTGTCCCGGGTGGTGATGGCCAGGTCACCGATATGGCCCTGGGGACGGCGGAGCAAATAGACATCCCGGAAAATGCCGTTCAGGCGGAAGAAATCCTGGTCCTCCAGGTAGCTCCCGGAGCACCACTTCCGCACCTTGGCCGTGAGTGTATTTTCCCCAGGGACAATCAGTTCCGTGATATCGAATTCCGCCTGAAGGTGGCTGCCTTGGGAATACCCGGCAAAGCGGTCATTGACATAGAGTTCCAGGCAAGAACTCACACCTTCGAATACCAGATAGTACCGTTTGGATAGGTCTTCCACGGCAAAGCAGCGGTGATATACCCCCATGGGGTTGTCCATGGGGACATAGGGCGGGTCCACCGGATGGGGATAGATCACATTGGTATACCCCGGTGTCCCGTAGCCCTCACACTGCCAGCAGCCGGGCACCGGAATCCTGCCGGTTTTGGCAGGCAACTCATCATAGTCCCGATCGTAATAGGCAAAATCCCAAAGGCCATTCAGGCTGGTATATCCCCCGGGATTCTCCGGCAAATAGTAGCTGCGCTGTTTCAGGCGGTTGACCTGCAAGTGGGTAAGATCTTCATACATCCGCATAGATGCTCCATTCCTTTCCTGCCCCGGGGCCATAGCATCCAGCCCAGTCCCCAGCTCGCTTTTCTGGTGATATTATACCATTTTCCCCCTGTATATTCAAGATAAACCTGATATTTCCCCAAAAAACCGCAAAAAAACATCCCCCTGCACCGCAGAACACGGGCAGGGGGATGCTGCATGGATTTTCAGGGTTTCCTGGGGAAGGGACAGCTTTCAGGAACTGCCGCCGCTTCCCGGAATTTCTGCCTTAGAACTGGAACTTCTTCTTGGTCAGCAGGAACATGGCTGCGGACAGGAAGGCCAGCACGGTGGGCAGGAAGATCAGGCCGGAATCGCCGGTGCCGGGGGACTCGGGATCCACGGGCTTGGTCTCAGTGGGCTTGGTCTCAGTGGGCTTGGGCTCAGTGGGATCGGGATCGGTGGGATCGGGATCGGTGGGCTTGGGATCAGTGGGATCGGGATCGGTGGGCTCAGGATCAGTGGGCTCGGGTTCCGTGGGCTTAGGCTCGGCCTCGGCCAGTGCCTTCTCCAGCAGTGCGTAAGCCTCGGCCAGTTCCTCTTCGGTGCCACGGTCTGCAATAACTTCCTCAGCCACAGCAATGGCCTCGCGAATAGCATCCGCGCTCTCCTCGGTGTACTGCTCCAGGTCCTTGCCATTGGCCTTTTCCACCAGAGCAGCCAGTTCCTCGCTGTTACCGGCCTCAACCAGGTTGTAGATCGCCTCATCGAGAGCCTCTCTCTGGTTCACCACATCCTCCAGGGTGGCCTCTTCCAGGCCTTCCAGCAGGGTAATGGCGTTGGCCAGTTCTTCCTCAACAGGCATCCAGGAAGCGACCGTGTAATACTGATCCTCGCCGTTATCGATGGCATCCGCCACATCCAGCATGGTATCGTACAGGGCTTCCACTTCATACTGATACTCGTCAGCCAAAGCCAAACGCTCCACAGCGGCATCAACCTGCTCCTGGGTCGCATCGGGATTCTCCAGGACGGACTTGGCCTCAGCCAGAGCGTCCACCAGCTCCTGGGCAACAGGATACTGGCCAAAGATGCTGTTGGGATAATCCCTCAGTTCATCGTACCAGGCCTGCAGCTCATCCTTGTCCACGGGATCGGGGGTGGGAACGGGCTCCGTGGTGCCCTTCACGCCATACAGCTCGATCTCAACGATACGAACAGTATTTTCCCAAGTTGCATTCGCATCATTAGTAATGGTAAGGCGATAAATGCGGCTGGAATTATCCGTCTTGATATCATCATCAATCACTGCGCCGGAGTTGCCGGAGTAAGCCTTAATGGTAGTCCAGTAGGCATCATCTGCCATGACCATTCTCTGCGCATCCGCATCGAGTTTGAGGAATGCAGTTTCGGTCATCTCAGAGGAATTGAGTACCTGCAGTGTGAAGGTGAAGGTGTTGACGAAGGGATCCAGCACAATTCCGCCGCTGGCCTGGGTAATCTTCAGATGGTCAGGAGTTGCAGTCGTGCCGATATCGAAAACAATCCAGTTGGGAGTCAGGGCACCCCACTTAGTATTGTAGTCGCCATCAAATGCCTTGGACTCATCCTCACCCTCGTAAGGAGTCTTTCCGCTGCCAATAACATCTGCATTACCGGACAGCAGGACAGAGCTACCTGCCTTGGGAGATGCATACAGCTCCAGCTCGTAAACACGGACATAGGCACCCCAGCCGGTGCTGTCTGTACTGCTGACATTGAACTTGAAGATACGGCCGGTGGTGCCGGTCAGATCGTTGGTGGTAATGTCTTCCAGGCTGTCAGTGATGCTGCCGATGAGCTTCCAGTAGCTGTTGTCAGCCAGGATGGTGCAGCGCTCCTCGTAGGTCTTGGCCAGCAGGTCCTCCACGGAGATCTTGCTCTCATCCAGGACATAGAACTCATAACCGCGGGTGTTGATCTTGCCGGGGGCGGGGCTGTACTCGCCGGCAACGCCAGCGTGGTAGGCCTTCAGCTCGGTCACATCCCGGACCTCGCCGATGTCAAAGGCAACCCACATATTGCTGCCGTCAACGCCCCACTTGTCGTTATTCGGATCGGACCACTTGCCGTCGAACAGCTTCTCGGGGCCGGAGGTGCCGCCCAGATTGTTGCCATTGTAAGCAATGATCTCGGCATTCAGCGCCACATTCTCGGAAGCCACAGCATCCTGCTTCACCGTCACGGCGGCGGTAGCGGACTTGGTGGAATCCTGAACGGAGGTGGCACGGACAGTCAGAGAGGTAGCAGTCTCGTTCTCACCGATGGTCAGCAGGCCGTCTGCGGTGATGGTGGTGGCAGTGGAGGCAGCACCTTCCACAGTCCAGACAACATCGGTGCTGGGATCGTTCTCACCGGTGACCGCAGCCGCGAACTGCTGGGTCTCGCCCTTGGCCAGGGTGACCTTGTCAGGAGCGACAGTGACAGCAGTGACGGTAGGCTCAATGGAGTCAGACAGCAGGGTGACCTTCACGCTGTAAGTCCGGCCCTCGCTGCGCAGGGTCACGGTGACGGGGGTATTGTTGATACGGTAGCCCTCGGGCGCGCTCTCACACTTCAGGGTGTAAGCGCCCAGCTCCAGGGCATCGAAGGTAGCGGAGGACTCGATCTGGCCAACACGCTCGCCGGCCTCGTTGTAGATGCCGTAGACAACGCCCGTCAGGGTCTCGCCTGCGGTGTTGACAGCGTTCAGAGCGATCTGGGCGGTGGGCTCGGCAAAGGTAGGCACCTCCACGGTGTACTTATCGGACACCAGTTTGCCATTGCGCTTGACCTGCATGGTCAGCTTGCCGCCTGCCCGGGGCACCCGGATGCCGCTGATGGTGACGGAAGTCTCACCCTCGGCAACGGGCTGGGAAGCCTTGGTCCAGGAACCGGCGGCGGACTTGCCATTGCCGGTAGCCTCGTAGATGTAGACGATATCGCCGGCCTCCAGGTTCTTCACAGTGATGGTGGTGAAGATATCCTCACCATTGGAAGAAGTGGAGGAATCGGGCTGAGAGAAGGCCTCGAAGGAGACATCCATTGCGGGAGCAGACTTCTCGGCAGCTTCGGCCTCGAAGGGCGTGCTCTGCTTGATGCTCTCGGCGGAGCCAACAGCGGTGGTGGTGTAGTAAACACGACCGGCCTCGGCAGTGCCGAAGTCCAGATCGGTCAGCTCCACGGTGGTCACAGTGGCCGTCTTATCAGCACTGGCGGAGGTGGCCTCACCAATGAGGGTGTAGGTCTCGCCGGACTTGGTGTAGACCTTCACGGTCTGACCCACGGGAACATTGGCCAGGGTGAAAGTATCGGTAGCACCGGCATTGTTGGCGGCGCTGGCGAAATGCATGAGGATGGGATCGGTCTGGGGGAACTGGTCAGTCTCGAACATCTGCCACTCGTAGATACGGATACCGCTCCAGGGAGAGGAACCGTCCCGATAGATCTGGAGCTTCCACTCCCGTGCGGTGATGGGCTCATCCAGCAGCACATCGGTGACAGCCAGGTTGTTGTTCTGGATCCGCTTAGCCTGAACCCACTCGCCTGCTGCATTCTTGTATTCCAGGGCGAAGTCGATGGTGTTCATGCTCACATCTTCGCCGCCGTACTGGGCATGCTCCACACGCCAGCGGCGGATGGTGACCTCACGGCCGATGTCGATGCACATATAACCGGAAGTATGGTTGGTAGCACACCACTTGGAGTTATTGGCGGAAGTGCCGTCCAGAGCCTTGGAGGCGGGCTCACCGCTATTCTGGAAGGAAACATCGGTGACCTCGGCATTGAGGCAGACATTCTCAAAGTCGATCTTCTCGAACTTCTCGGAATCGTCGTTGCCATACTGCCATGCAATGGTCAGAGTCTTGCCGGTACCACGGACACCGTTGCGGTTGATGGCAACGATCTTCAGGGTAACATTGGACTCAGCAGCGTCACGGATAACGGTGGGCAGGTACAGGGCGGTGTTGGGGGTCTCCATAATCAGGGTGGAGGAGCCGTCGGCGTTCACCTTGTACACTTCGTAGGAGGAAGCACCCTGAACGGCGGACCAGTAAACTCTGGCCTCTGCCTCATAAGCGCTGCGGTACAGGATCTCATCCAGGGTGATGGACTCGGGACCGGCCAGAGCGGCTCTGTCCTGATCCAGGATGGTCAGCTGACCCAGATTCACCTGGTAGTCAGCAACTGCGGTATCGCTTTCGATCTGCATACCGATGGCATACAGGGTCTTGCCGGCATTCCCGGAGATATCCACATTGGTGGTGGTCCAGGTATTCTTCTCGCCGGCGGTCAGGTCGTAGACAACCTTGGTGCAGTCTTCATAGCTGGTGGTGGAAGCATCGCCATAGTAAGCGACCAGCTTCATCTTGCCTTCGTCGTTCTTATAGGTCAGGCCCAGCTTCATGCCGCTGGTCACGGCCACATCGGTGCTGTAGAGCATGATGTCGTTGGCCTTGCCCGCATCCAGGGAGCCGGCGAACTTGATGGAGTTACCGCCGTTGTAGGCATCGGTGAAGTCGTAGTCACCGGCCAGCTTGGCGCCATCGGAATCGATGATCCAGGTCCAGGTGGGCATCACATCTTGGTTGGACTGATAGCTCCACTCGGTGGTCCGGGAGAGGGCACCGTTGACCCAATAGCCGGTACCATGGCCGGAGTTGAAGTTGGTCACGAAGGGAGCGCTGGTGATGGGGGTCTTATCCGCGAAGAAGCGGGACATACCAACCCACTGGGAGTTGCTGCTGATGGTGGGATCGGAGGTCTCGACACGGGGGTCAGCCACGGAGTTAACATAGAACTCCCGCTCCACCTGGTGGAACGCATCACCGGTGGGAGACAGACCCAGCGTGGAGTTGGGGCAGTACAGAGCGAAGGACAGCTTCATCTTGCCGTTTTCGTCCAGCAGCAGGTGATCCCGGAAGCCGGTGTTCATGCAGTTCTGCTGCACATCCAGACCGGCATAGGCATCAAAGGGGCTACGGCCGATGGCGGTCATGGTGGAAATGGTGGTGTTTATCTTGCTCTCATACCAGTTGTAGTTCATAAAGAACTCATCAACGCAGTAGTTGCCGTTCTCGTCGTACTCCATCCAGGCCTTGTTGTAATCGGTAACCGCATCCTGGTAGGAAACGGCGCCGGAGGGCAGCATGGAGTCATACCAGCTGACCAGGATGTCGGGGCACTTTTCCCGCATGTACTTGATCATGGCATCCATCCGGCCGGCGATCTCGGAAGAACAGCCGGAGGACTCCTGGTTGAAGAAGTAACCGTCAAAGCCGTAGTACTCCATCACTTCCAGCAGCTTGTCAGCCACGGGGAAGGAGCCATCCTCGGCCTGCTGGCAGAACTGGTTGACCTGCTCCGCATAGGACATACCGTTGACAGAGCCGCTGCCCCATGGGAAGCCCAAGGTCGCAACCACGGGAACACCGTTGGTGTGGGCCGCATCGGTGAATTCACCGGTGGGGCAGCAGATCAGGCCTTCCTCGGAACCGGACCAGTAGACGAAGGAATCCGTATACTGCCAGTAGTTGAAGGCCCAGCTCATGAAGCTCTCGGTGCCCTGGGCACTGGTGGTATCATGGGCGGAGTTGGCCAGGGAGCAGAGCATCAGCTTGGCCTCGGGATTGGCCTTGGGGTTCACCACAAAGCCGCCGGTGCGGTCAGTCAGGGGGATACTTGCTCTGCTGTAGCGGGCGTCCGGATCGGATTCCGGGGTCCACTCCAGGATGGTGTCCACATTAAAGGACGGGCCGATGGGCATCAGAGACTCATGGGCGGCATAGGCCTCATTCATCTCCGCAGAGCCATCGTTGCCGGCTGCGATTGCCGTGGCAGGAATTGCCGTGCCCACACACATGGACAGGGCGATCACGACCGCCAGCAGACCGGAGCCGATGCGTCTCAGGTTGCTAATTTTCATTGTCATTTTCCCTTTCTCAATGTATTATGTTCAAGCGCTCCCCGGCCCTTGACCGGGGACACGCAGGCACATCCACGCAGAAATTCGGATTTTTCTTTTCCTCTTTTGGAGTCCCGGACCAATCATCCGGGGCCGTGTAAAACAGGCTCTACAGTGACCGTTTCCGAATGACTGCAGAGCCTGTCATTACAGGTTCAGGAAACTATGCTGCCAATCAGAAACGGATCTTCTTGCGGGTCAGGCAGAACATAACTGCTGCCACAGCCGCAAACAGGACCGGCACGATCAGGAGCATACCATCGCCAGTGCTGGGGGATTCGGGATCCACGGGCTTGGTCTCCGTGGGCTTAGGATCGGTGGGCTTGGGTTCGGTAGGCTTAGGATCAGTGGGCTTGGGCTCAGTAGGCTTAGGTTCAGTAGGCTTAGGTTCAGTAGGCTTGGGTTCGGTGGGCTTAGGCTCGGTGGGCTCGGGCTCGGTAGGCTCGGGCTCGGTGGGCTCGGGCTCGGTGGGCTCGGGCTCGGTGGGCTTCAGCTCCACATTCTGCACGGCCTTTTCCAGTGCCGCATAAGCCTCGGTGATTTCTTCCTCGGTGCCACGGTTGGCAATGACAGCCTCTGCCTTGGCGATGGCCTTGCGGACAGCGTCGGCGCTGGCCTCGGTGTACAGATCCAGATCCATCTTCTTGGCAGTCTCAACCAGATTCTCCAGGCCGGTGGCATCGCCGGAGACAGCCAGAGCATCCAGTGCCGTGCGCAGGGCGCTCACTGCCGCGTCCACAGTGACCTGGGAAGCGGTCTCGTCGTTCAGGACGGACTTGGCAGCGGCCAGCTTCTCCGTGACAGTAGTCCAGGAGGAGGCGGTGTAGGTCTCGCCGGTACGGCTCTCGGCATCCGCAATGACGGACTCCAGCTCCGCGATCTTCACGAACTCTACAGAAATGGTGACTTCCTCATCGGGCATGGTGAAGGTGGTGCCTTCGATGGCCTCACCATTAACCCGCAGGCTGCCGACCCGCATACGATAGCCGGCATCGGGGGTAATGGTCAGAGTGATCTCGGTGCCCTTGGAGGCGGATTCCACATTGGCGGTGACGGTGCCGTTCATGGTAGTGGCGGCGATCCGAATCTCGTAGGTGGGATCGTAGACGGTAACGGTAGCGGAGGCACTCTTGGTGGGATCCGCCACGGAGGTAGCAGTAACGATCAGGCTCTTGGCCGTCTCGCCCTCACCGATGAAGAGCTGACCATTGGTGATCATGGTCTCCTCGCTGGTGTTGCCGGAAATGGTCCATTCCACTTCCACATTGTCGGTACCGGTGACAACGGCGGTGAACTGGCCCTTCTGGCCGGGGTTACTGTTCACTTCCATGGTCTCGGGGGAGATGGTAACGGTGATTTTCTCGGTAGGAACATCCGCCTGCTTGCCGAATACCTCGATCTCGTAGATGCGGACGGTATCGGGACCATTCCACCAGTTGTCGTCACCGTCGGTGACCACAAAGCGGAAGATCTGAACATTGCCATCCACGGCGATGGGATCGTCGGTAACATTCTCTTCATTGCCGGTGTAGCTCTTGACGGTGGTCCAGTAGCTGCCATCGGCCATGATCTGCTGGCGCTCTTCCTCGCTCATGGCCAGGAAGTCCTCCTCCAGGACCTTCTCAGGATCCAGAACCTGGAGCTCGAAATCATTGGTGTTGAAACGGACATCCTCGGGGGTATCGGCACCGCCGGCATGGGTGACCTTCAGGCGGTCAGGCTGGGCGGGATAGCCGGTATCGAAGACGATCCAGTTGGGGGTTTGCTCGCTGCACCACTTGGTGCCATAGTCGCCATCGAAGGCATTTGCCACAGCGCCGTCGCCGGTAGCTGCGGAATTGGTGCCCAGGATGGTGGCGTTGCCGGACAGAAGGACGGAGTCATCGGTGATCTCGCCCTTTTCCACCACGGTGACGGTGGCAGTGCCGGTGATGCTGGGGTTGGTGACGGAAGCTGCGGTGACCGTCAGGGTCTTGGCAGTTTCGTTGGGGCCGACATACAGGGTGTTCTCCCACATCTGGGTGAAATCATCGGTATTGCCGGAAACCTCCCAGGTGACATCCTGGGAAACCTCGCCGTTACCGGTGACCTTGGCAGTAAAGGCGAAGCCAGCGCCGCCCTTTTCCAGGCTGATGGCGGAGGGGCTCACGGTGACCTTGGTCACCACGCCACTGCCTTCCACCAGGCTGCGGACAGCGGCTTCCAGACGAATGCGCATCTGCTCCAGCTCGTAGTAGCTGCTGTCGTAACCTGCCACCATGGCCTTGGCATCATCCAGGGCAGCCTTGAAGGTGGCGAAGGAAGCGGCAGTGTAATTCATCTCGGGGTACTGAGCCTCGAACTGCTCGCACAGTTCGCCCAGACGCTGGCCTCTGCTCTTAAACCGCAGGGCGGCGTAGGCCTCGGCCAGGGCTGCCCGGGCATCCTCGGCCTCCTGGCCGTTGGGGGTACCGGCGGCGGTGGTCTTGGCGGCGCTCAGGGCGGCGGCGAAGGCGGTCCAGGTGGTGCTGGTGCAATCCGCCTGAGAAATGGCATCACACTTGGCGATCAGCTCATTCAGGCCCTCCAGGTCCGCGGTCATCTCCATGGGATCGCCATAGGTCAAAGCATAGCGCTGGGAATCGGGCTTGCCTTCCTTATGGATCTCATAGTAGATGGTACCGCCAGCCTTGGCCATGGGAATCCGGTTCTGGGTGATCACACCGTCTTCCTGGGCGGCCAGGGAGTGGAGGATGGGGGTCTCGGCATCTTCGGAAGCGAAAAACTTGATCACAGCCCCTGCTTCCATACCGGTGGCGGTGAACTTACCGTACTGATCTCTCAGCTGGTAACCGGCGGTGGTGCGCTCCAGGGTCACGGATTCCGGCGCATTGGAGGCCGTGCCGCTTTCCGGTGCGTAGTAGACGCTGGCCCGGCGGCTGTTGGTGACGACTTCACCGGTGCCATCCAGCACATCATAGAAGATTCGTCCGCCCTCGGGATTCAGCTCCAGGTTTTCAAACTTGGCAATGCCCACGCCACGCTGCTTGTAGGACTCATTGGGCTGGGTGGCGTTGACCACGACGATGGGCTCCTCGGAGGTCAGATCGGCAAAGAGGCGAACCTTACCGGTATCGGCATGGAACACGCCGTTCTTGTCGCCGTAGGTACCGGAGGAGTAGCTCATGGTCACATTGTCGATCACCACTGTGTCGGTGGCGCCCACATTGTTCTTCACGGTCACATTGCGCTCGTAGGGAGAAGCGGTGTTGTTGATGGCTGCCTTCTCATACAGCTCGAATTCGTAAACACGGATGGCGTGCCAGGCGGAGTTGTCACTCTTGGTAACATTGAGCTTGACATACCGGGCGGTGATGGGCTCATCCAGGTTCCGGTCGGTGACATCCTGCTTGTTGTTCCAGACCTCGTCAGCCTTGGTAAAGCTCAGGGCCGACACACGGGCTCTGCTCTCGGTATCGTCACCGGTCAGCAGGGGCAGGCCGTCGTCCGCAGCGTATTGCAGGTCAAAGTCCACGGTGTTCATATCCGGGCTTTCGCCTGCGCCCTTACAGTTGGCGTGGTAGACGACCCAGCGCTGGATGGTCTTGTTCTCACCCAGGTCCAGAACGGCGTAGCCTCTGGTGTTGGTGATGCACCACTTACTGTTGGGGATCACGCCGTCGTTGATCAGGTGAACGGCACCGTCACCGGCGTTCATGCCGCTGCACACGGCAGGAACCTTCAGGGCAATGTTCTCGCCCTCTTCAAACACGGGAACGAAACCGTTCTCTACCTCAGCGGGCCAGTCGATCTCGAAGGTGGTGGTACCGCCCTCTACGCCGTTCTCGGAGTAGGAGGTGATTTCAAACTTGCAGCTGGTCTCGCTGCCGGCCTTCTCGAAGCTTCCCAGATAGAAAGCATCGGAGGGAGTAGCGCCAACGAACTCTCTGGTGCCGTCGGCATAGACACGATGGATACGGTACATGAAGGCGTTGTCCGCCTTCTCCCAGTAGACTCTTGCCTCCATGGTCTTGTCGGTGGGGTAGATCACTTCGTCAATGGTCACATCGGAAGTTGCCACGGGGGCGGTGTTGTCGGTGGTGAAAGCCATGCGGCCCACATTGATGGCGTAGTCGGAAACGCCCTCGGGGGCATTGAGCAGCAGGGAGATGGCAATGGCCCGCTTGCCGGCATCGCCGGACAGGTCGATGGTGGCAGTAGTCCACTCGCCGTTAGCGGTGGTGGTCACGGGGTAGAACTTGAAGTTCTCCTCGTCGTAGGTATCGCCGAAGCACAGACCCAGGGACAGGTCCACACCGGCGGTGCCGGTCTTGTAGGTGATGGAGAACTTGGAGCTCTCGGTGATATCCAGCTGGGCGCTGTACAGCTTCACATGGTTCTGCTTGTCCGCGTCCATGGAACCGTAGAGCTTCATGGAGGTGCCGGCATACCAGGCATCATCATAGTCGATCTTGGCGGAGATCTTCTTGCCCTCGGATTCGATGATCCAGCGCCAGGTGGGCAGGACATCCGTCAGGGAACGGTTGTACCAGCCGTCTTCCTTACCGGTGACCACGCCGTCCTCGTAGAACTTGTAGCCGTTGCCGGTGGTGAAGGTGGTCACGAAATCGGTGCCGATCACAGGGGTGCGGTCAGCCACCAGATTGGCGAAGCCGCAGAACTCATATTCCGGACGATAAGTAGAGGAAGGATCATAGGTCGGGCCAACCCAGAGCTTCTGATCCTGCACATTCATGAAATCGTCGGAGCTGGTAGCGTTGGACAGGGAGCTGGTGGGAGCCAGAATGCCCAGGGAGCACTTGAGCATACCGTCAGCATCCAGACGGGTCTGGTACAGACCGCCCTTGGCATTGCTGGTCATAGGCAGATATTCCCAGGTGGAGTGGATGTTCCAGGGATCCACGCCGCAGTCCTGGGCGGCCTGGATGGTGCTGTCCACATAGCCGCTGCCACTCATATCCAGCCACCACTCATCGGTGATCCGGGTATCGCCGTCCTGCATCCAGGACTTGATGCTGCCGGTGCTCAGGGTACCGGAGCCGTTGTACCAGGTGATGGTGAAATTGTCGGGCTTGTTCTCCTGGATGTAGGCCAGGAAATCCTTGAAGCCGGCAACGCCGGTACCGGATTCGGCGTTGAAGATATAGCCGTCGAAGCCGTAGTACTGGGCGATCTCAATCAGCTTGTCCGCAGCGATGTAGTGGCCCTCGGCATCCTTCTCCAGCATCTCCGTAACGAACTGGGTGCCGTAAGCGGAGTCACCCCAGGGGATGAAGATGGTGCCAGTAGCGGGAACACCGTTTCTGTGAGCGGAGTCGATCACTTCAGGAGAGGGGATGGCGATGGGGCCTTCGCCGGAGGAACCGCCCCAGAAGTTGAACACATCCACATACTGGAAGTTATTGAAGGCGTAGACGAAGTCGCCGTTGCCGCCCTGGGAGGGTGCCTCACTTGCCCGGGCATTGGACATGGCCAGGGGCATGATCTTGGCATCCCGGGAAGCCTTAGGATTGACAGAGGGGCCCATCCACCGCTCCCGCAGCGCAATGGCACCACGGTTGTAGCGGGCGTCCGGGTCATTGTCCGGGCTCCAGTTTTTCAGCTCATCGATGAGGAAGCAGGAGCCGTAAGGCTGCAGCGTCTCATTCTCATAGTAGAACTGGTTCGGGATCTCCAGCGGATCGGGCCAATAGCCCAGCACCGCACCTGCGGCCTCCGCCGTAATGCCCAGGCCTCCGATGAGGCTCAGCGTCACAGCAATGGCGCACAGAACGGATACCGCTCGATTCAAAAAGTTCTTTTTCAATTTGTCTCCTCCATTTCCGTTTTTCCATTTTTCCTGTTTTCCCTGACGGAAGGACGCTGGTCATCACCCCAGGTCATTACACGCCAGCGTATCTATTGTACCCAAATGTACCGGGAAATTCAATTCCGTATTGGGCATATTTTACTATGGATTAGGCATATTACCAGGAATTTTTCTCCATAAATTCCCATTTTATGGTTATTTTACTAATTCTCGTTATTTGTCCCGGGAAGGCGGTTTTTTTCCGCCAAACCCCCGCCTTCCCCTGCCCTTTTCTTCCCGAAACCCCGGTTCCGCCGTATTCGAACTGCGGACATCGGAGGAAGGGCATCGTCGCAATTGCCTATTCCCTTTTTGGCGGATCTGTGATAAAATATGGGCAGAACCCATTTTACCCAGGAGGATTTCCTATGAAGCACACCATCTTTCAGGGCATGGCCTCTGCCATCGTCACCCCCATGACCCCCTTGGGGATCGATTACGATGCACTGGGCCGGCTCATTGAATTCCAGATCAGCAGCGGTATCAACGCCCTGGTGGTCATGGGCACCACCGGCGAAAATGCCACCATCGAGCCCGAGGATCAGAAGAAGGTCATCGCCTATACCGTTCAGAAGGTCGCCCATCGGGTCCCGGTGATCGCCGGAACCGGCACCAACAACACCCAGCATGTTCTGGCCAACACCCGGGCTGCCTGCGAGGTGGGTGCAGATGCCATTCTGGTGGTCACCCCCTACTATAACAAGGCTACCCAGAATGGCCTTTACCAGCATTTCGTCACCGTGGCGGATGCCTCCACCGTGCCCGTAATCGTCTACAATGTCCCCGGCCGGACGGGCTGCGCCCTCCAGCCCCAGACCGTGGCACGGCTGTCCTGCCACCCCAATATTGTGGCCATCAAGGAAGCCACCGGCAATATGGCCCAGATGGTAGAACTGATGCACCTGTGCGGCGACCGGCTGGATGTCTACTCCGGAGAAGATGCCCTCACCGTGCCCATGATGGCCATGGGCGGTGCCGGTACCATCAGCGTGCTGTCCAATGTGGCCCCCCGGGAGAGCGTGGCCATGACCGATGCCTGTCTCCGGGGCGACTTCGCAACCGCCGCCCAGTGGCAGTGCAAGCTCCTGCCCCTGATCAACGCCTTGTTCAGCGAGGTCAACCCCATCCCCGTGAAGGCAGCCCTGGCCGCCATGGGCTACGGCGAGAATTATCTGCGGATGCCTCTGACCCCCATGGAGCCGGAACACGAAGCTGTGCTTCTGGATGAAATGCGAAAGCTGGGGATTCTGGCATGAAGGTGATTATTTGCGGTGCCAACGGCGCCATGGGCCAGCTGGTGGCCCAGGCTCTGGCAGGAGATACCATTGTGGGCCGGGTCAGTATGGACGGCCAGGCCGGAGCCGCCGCCTCCTTTGCCCAACTGGGCCCCGTGGAGGCGGATGTCATCATCGACTTCTCCCACCACAGCGCCCTGGACGCGCTGCTGGATTACGCCCTGGCCCACCGGATCCCGGTGGTCATCGGCACCACCGGCCACACCGAGGCGGAAAAAGACCGGATCTGCCGGGCCGCCCGGGAGATTCCCCTGTTCTTCTCCGGTAATATGAGTCTGGGCATTGCCATGCTCTGTCGTCTGGCCAAAGAAGCGGCCAAGGCCTTCCCCCAGGCGGATATTGAGATCGTGGAAGTCCACCACAGCCGGAAGGCCGATGCCCCAAGCGGCACGGCGAAAATGCTTTTTGATGCGGTGAAGGAAGTCCGGCCCCAGGCCGTGGCCCACTACGGCCGCAGCGGCGAGGGCCGCCGCACCCCGGAGGAAATCGGCATTGCCTCCCTGCGTATGGGCAATGTGGTGGGAATCCACGAGATCCACATCTGTACCCCCAGCCAGACCCTGACCCTGCGCCACGAGGCCCATGATCGGGCCATGTTCGCCCAGGGTGCGGTGGAAGCCGCCCGCTTCCTGCTGAACCGGGAGGCCGGGCTTTACAACATCAACCATTTGGTACCATAAGGAGAATGACAATGCAAGTTTGGTATATGAGCGGTGCGGGCAATGACTTCATGGTGATCGATGCCCGGGGCCTGACCCTGGATTTCCAGCAGCTGGCCCTGGATCTGTGCAAGATCACCCAGGCCGACGGCTTCATGGCAGTGGACAACTCCCAGAAGGCGGATTTTAAGCTCCATTTCTACAATTCCGACGGCTCCCGGGGGGAGATGTGCGGCAACGGTGCCCGGTGCGTCTGCAAATTCGCCTATGACCACGGCATTGCCGGAGCGGACATGACCGTGGAGACCGATGCCGGTATCGTCCCCGGCTGGCGGCTGGGAGAAAACCTGTACCGGGTGAAGCTGAACAACCCCGGCGTGCTGGATCTGAACCGGAAGGACAATGCCGCCTATGTGGAGCTGGGTATGCCCGGCGTGCCCCACGGTGTGGTGGAATACCGGGGCGACCTCTGGGCTGACGCGGATCAGCTCCGGGAGCCCATGCGCCAGCTGCGCTTCGACCCCGCCTTCCCCAAGGGGGCCAACATCAATTTCTACCAGTGGATGGATCCTGCCACCGTGCGGATGCTGACCTTTGAACGGGGGGTGGAGGATTTCACCCTGGCCTGCGGCACCGGCTGCGGCTCCACTGCCGCTACCCTCTTCGCCCGGGGCCAGCTCCCCGGCCGGGTGCTCACCGCCATCAACCGGGGCGGCACCCTCACCGTCCCCATCGGCGATACCGATGGGGAAATCACCTCCATTTTGCTGGAGGGCCCGGCAGAAAAAGTCCGGGAATATCAGATCTGACCCCTTGCCGCCCGGCCTCCGGGCGGCGTTTTTTTGCCCTTCCCCTTGACAAATCCCTCCAGGATGTCTAGAATGTAGTTAACCTATCTTAACTATTTTGGAGGCAAGTCCATGGACCAGTATCTCACCGCCAATGCGGTGTTTTCCAAATTCAGCCGGAATTACATGGCCCTGAAACAGAATCTCCCCATTCCCCCCAGCGAAACGGGGGTGCTGAACATTCTCTCCGCTGTCCCCGGGCCCCATACCCCGGCCATGCTGGCGGAGCGGCTGGGGGTATCCAAGCCCATGATCACCGCCCTGCTCACTGCCCTGGGGAAAAAGGACTACATCACCAAGCAGCCCTGTCCGGCGGACAAGCGGGCCTACTATGTGCTGCTGACCCCGAAGGCCCGGGAGCTGGTGGCGATCGCCCAGGCCGACACCAACTCCCACCTGGACCGGCTGATCGCCGCCCTGGGGCAGGAGAATTTCGATACTCTCGTGGAGCTGACACAGAAAGCCAATCTGATTCTGGAAACGGAGGAAACAATATGACCAAAGAAGGAATCTACGATTTTATCGCCCGGCAAAAAACATCCCTGCTGTCCTCTGTGGGTGAGGACGGGTATCCCGCCACCAGGGCACTGATCCAGCCCGTGCTGATCGAAGAAAATGTGATCTGGTTTGCCACCTTCACCGCCTCCCGGAAGGTCCGCCACTACCGGGCCAATCCCAAGGCCTGCGTGTATTTCTACGAAAAGGGGCGGAATTTCCAGGGTGCAGAGCTCAAGGGCACCATGGAGGTCTGCACGGACCTGGCCACCAAGACGCGGTTCTGGAAGCCCTTTTTCACCCGGTTCTATCCCAAGGGTGTCACCGACCCCAACTACTGTATTCTGAAATTCACCGGCGTGGAAGCCCAATGGTTTGCCAGCCAGCGAACCCAAACCATCAAGCTCTGAGGAGGATGTATTATGGATCTCAACGATAAGATCTGGAACCCCTGGCACGGCTGTCACAAGTGCAGCGAGGGTTGCCAAAATTGCTATGCCTATTTCCTGGACAAGCGCTATGGCCGGGATACCAACGAGGTAGTGAAGAACAAGTCCGACTTCACCCTGCCCATTAAGAAAGACCGCAACGGAAACTGGAAGCTGCCCAGCGGCTCCTTTGTCCGGGTCTGCATGGCCAGCGATTTCTTTCTGGAGGAAGCGGATGCCTGGCGTGTGGAAGCCTGGGATATGATCCGCCGCCGGCCCGATGTCACCTTCTCCCTGCTGACCAAGCGGGCGGAGCGGATCCGGGAGTGCCTGCCCCACGACTGGGGCGAGGGCTGGGACAATGTTTCCTTCTCTGTCTCCTGTGAGAATCAGAAGCGGCTGGAGCAGCGCATTCCCTACCTGCTGGATCTGCCTGCCAAGCACCGCTGGGTAAGCCTCAAGCCCTTCATCGGAGAAATTGACATTGGAGATTTTCTCGCTACGGGTAAAATCGAAACGGTGCTGGCCGGCGGAGAAAATTACCTGGGCTCCCGGCCGCTCCATTACGAATGGGTGAAAAAGGTCTATGATGCTTGTGTTGCCCAGAATGTCCAGCTGATTTTCGGGCAGACCGGCAATATCTTCATCAAGGACGGCAAGGAATACAAGATCCGCAACCGCACCGAGCAGATGGTCCAGGCCCTGAAAAGCGGGCTGAACCACCCGCCCAAGGACATTGAGGCAGAGGTTGCCGCCATCTATGACCGGAAAGCCGCCATGAAAGCCGCCATGGAGGCCAAACGCAAGCCCAAGGAGGACGACAAGTTCCACTGCTGAAAATCCCGGTTTTTCTTCCGATTTCCGTGTGATTCTTGATTTTCTCCCCATGCTGTGGTAAAATAGACCCCAACAACATTTCGAGGAGTCTCTATGGAACAGCACAACATCGCCATTATGATCAAAATCGCCAGTGTTATGTTGGAGAAGTTCGCCTATCCCCTGCTGCAGGAATTCGACCTGACCTTCAGCCAGTTCAAGATTCTGATTCTGCTCCACTATGTTGCCGACGGTCCCGTCCGGCAAATCGACATTGAGGAGCGTTTTGCCGTGAGCAATCCTTCGGTGACCGGTGTGCTCAATAATCAGCAGAAAAAGGGGCTGATCTGCCGTGTGCCCAATCCCGAGGATAAGCGCAACAACCTCATCGTTCCCACAGAAAAGTCCCGGGAGATTGCACCCCGCCTCTGGGAAATCCGGGAGGAACTGGATGGTTTGTTCACCCGGGATCTGACCGCAGAGGATAAAGCCCAGTTGCGGCATATCCTTCGCAAAATCATCAATCCATAAGCGCTGCCTCCCACCGGCCCTCAGGCCGGCGGGAGGCTTTTCCTTTGTCAGCAGATGTTGCAGGGAGTGTTATTCCTTCCTTGACAAACCTGTGTAAGTGGATTACAATATTCCATAGTTGCCTATGTATTATTCGGACACCGCCTGGTTCCATTTGCCGGGTGGATCCTTTTCGGATTTTCCATAGTCGGCTATGTTTTATGAGGAGGTACAAGAAGAAACATGTCAAAGAAAAAGCTACTTTGGACCAACATCCCCATCATTTCCCTGATCGCGGTTTTGATGGCGGCGCTGCTGGTCCTGTCCATGGTGTTTTCCGACACCATCAGCCTGTTCCTCTATGGTATTGGTGAGCAGGCAGTGGACGAAGAAGTTCTCTCCAGCGGCTCTGCCCTCTGCGAGGACATCACCCAGGAGGGCATCGTCCTGCTGAAGAACAGCCAGGACGGTAAAGGCAACGCCACGCTGCCCCTTTCCGAGGAGGAGATCACCCGCGTCAATGTATTCGGTTGGGCCGCCTATGACTGGATGACCACAGCCTTCGGCTCCGGCTTCTCCAACACCTCACTGGAAAAGGTGAAGCTGTTCCCGGCTCTGGAAGAGGCGGGAATCGCCTACAACACCACCCTGTACAATATGTACGAGAGTTTCTATTCTCATCCCGCCTCCGGCTGGGGCATGACCCTGACCGAGTACCGCGGCGATGTGGATGTGGGCACTACCACCAAATTCATCCTCCACGAGCCCGGTGAGAGCTACTACACCGACAATGTGCTCAACGAGGCCACCGCATTCTCCGACATTGCCCTGGTTGTAATCGGCCGTACCGGCGGCGAGGCCGCTGACCTGCGGATGGAGCAGACCAAGCAGGTACAGTCCAACAATGCCAGCGCCACGGAAGTGGACGAGAGCCGCCACTATCTCCAGCTCTCCACGGAGGAGGAGCAGATGATCGAGGCCGCCAAAAAGGCTTGCGGCAAGGTCATCGTCCTGCTCAATACCTCCAACACCATGGAACTTGGCTTCCTGGAGGACGAGGGCATTGATGCCGCACTCCAGGTCGGTATCACCGGTCTGACCGGCGTGCGCGCCGTGATCGATGTGCTCCGGGGCTATAAGGATGTGGAAGTGACCGACGAGGACGGCACGGTGCACACCGAGCGTGTTACCGTCAATCCCTCCGGCCGCACTGCGGATACTTACGCCTATGATATTCTGTCCGCCCCCTCCTCCGTGAACTCCGGTTTCGGCGGTGCCACCAAATATACGGGGCTGTCCAGCTCCAACAACTACAGCAAGGGCTACTACGATGCCTATATCGACTACTACGAGGGCATTTATGTCGGTTACCGCTGGTATGAAACCGCTGCCGTGGAAGGGTACCTGGACTATGATCAAACCGTTCAGTTCCCCTTTGGCTACGGCCTGAGCTATACGGATTTCACCTGGAGCGTATCCAGAATTCTGATCAACGGGGAGGAACAGCGCTACAACACCACCCCCACCCTGGGCCAGAATGACAAGATCGAAATCTATGTCACCGTCACCAATACCGGTGATCTGGCCGGCAAGGATGTGGTGCAGCTGTACTACACCGCTCCCTACATCAAGGGCGG
Source organism: uncultured Oscillospiraceae bacterium (assembly GCA_964428625.1). Lineage (GTDB taxonomy): Bacteria > Bacillota > Clostridia > Oscillospirales > Oscillospiraceae > Faecousia. The sequence goes on from CAYRYT010000002.1 coordinate 26,646, forward strand.
CATTGAGAAGGCCTATGTAAATCTGGGTGCCTTCGCCAAGACCCCCACCATCGAACCCGGCCAGTCTGCCACGGTCAAGCTGGAGCTGACGGTTCAGAGCATGGCCTCCTACGACTGCTACGACGCCAACAACAACGGCCACACCGGCTACGAGCTTGACGGCGGCGAGTATGTCCTGCGGCTGATGAAGAATGCCCACGAGTACGCCGAGATGGCCGACAATTCCCGCACCGCTGCGGATATCGTCTATTCCATCCCCGGCTTCAACTACGACACCGACGAAACCACCGGCAATACCGTTGCCAACCGTTTCACCGGTGATGATACCATTGATGATGCGGATCTGGACGGCAGCCATGAGACGGTCCCCGTCACCTACCTGTCCCGGTCTGACTTTGCCGGCACCTTCCCCCACGAGGTCATTCTCCGTGACCGCAGTGAGGAAGCCTTCGCCGTTGCCAGCGCCACGGAGCCCACTGCCGAGCAACTTCAGCGCACCGGCTACGGAGATATCGCCATGCCCCAGACCGGTGCCCCCGGTGCCCTGGTCATTGCCGATATGCTGGGCACCACGGAATACGACCACGAGGACTGGGATGTTCTGCTGTCCCAGCTGTCCACCAAGGAGCTGTTTGAGCTGGTCCGCAACGGTTACTTCAAGACTGCTGCGCTGGACAGCATCGGCAAGCCCGAGTACACCGATTTGGACGGCCCCCTCGGCCTGAACACCCGGGTTACCTCCAACGCCAGCTGTGAATTCGTCGCCTACCCCAGCGAGACTCTGGTGGCCCAGACCTGGAATGTGGATGTGGCCTATGCCATCGGCAAGAGTGTCGGCACCGAGGCGCAGTCCGTGGATGCCCTGAAGGGCTGGTACGGTCCCGCCGCCAACATCCACCGCAACCCCTTCGGCGGCCGTAACGGCGAATACTATTCCGAGGATCCCCTGCTCTCCGGCAAGCTCTGTGCCCAGACCATCCGTGGTGCCAAGGACATGGGCTTGTACAGCTACACCAAGCACTTTGTCGCCAACGACAGCGAATCCCTGCGGGAAGGCCTGTATACCTTCATGACGGAGCAGACCCTCCGGGAAATCTATCTCCGGGCCTTCGAGTACGGTGTCAAGGAAGGCGGCAACAACGCCATCATGACCAGTATGAACCGTCTTGGCCGTGTATGGTCCGGCGGCTCCCGTGCCCTGTGTACCGAAATTCTCCGGGATGAGTGGGGCTTCAACGGAACCCTGGTCACCGACTGGGTGGATACCGGCTCCACCTATATGCCCGTCTACCGGGGCATTTGGGCCGGCAACGACATTTGGCTGAACAATGCCAACGCCTTTAAGATGTTCAACGATGCGGACTACAGCGGCAACCCCAGCTTTGTTGCCCTGACCCAGAATGTGGCCCACGATGTTCTGTGGACCCTCATCGATACAGAGAACGCCAAGCTGGCCTACAACCCCGACGCTGCCACCACCGACTTCGACACCGGCTTCGAATACAACACCACTTGGTACTGGTATGTCGCCATTGTCGAGGTGCTGCTGGGTGCCGCGCTGGTGTTCCTCACCATCCGCCTTGTGAAGAAGATGAAGGAAGTTCCCGGCAACGCCTGAGCCGTGGAATATAAATGAACAACAGGAGGAAAAGAAGAATGAGACACACTGTATCCCGAATTCTGGCACTGGTACTGGCCATGGCGATGGTCCTGTCCCTTGCCGCCTGCGGCGGTGGCGATCCCACCGTTAAGGAAATCACCCTGGATGTGACCAGTGTCACCCTGGGCCCCAGCGATACCCAGCGTCTGACCCCCACCGTCACCTACTCCGACGGCACCACCGATGTCACCGTGGAGTGGAGCTCCTCTGACGAGGCAGTCGCCACTGTGACCCGCGGTGTCATCAGCGCCAAGGGCGCCGGCACCGCTACCATCACCGCCACTGCCGGTGACAAGAGCGCTACCTGCACCGTCACCGTGGAAAGCATCACCGTGGAGCTGGATCAGACCACGCTGGATATGGAGCGGGGCACCGAAGTCCAGCTCACCGCCACCGTGAAGCGCAACGACGCTGCCGTGGACGAGAAGGTGGAGTGGACCACCTCCGACGAGCGCATCGCCACCGTGGATGCCACCGGTAAGGTCACCGCCACCGGCGAAGGCACTGCCACCATCACCGCCCAGCGGGCAGGCGCCAACCAGAACGCTACCTGCACCGTCAATGTCACCTGGACCAAGCCCGAGGGCTACGCTCCCATTGACTACTACGAGCAGAACAAGGTTCCCACCGACACCTGGGGCTACTGGAACGACCCCGCCAACTATGTGGGTGGCACCTCCGAGATGTACGAAATGTACACCCAGACCGCCGAGAATTCCGAAGCCGGTAAGGCTACCTTCTCCTTCGCGGTGAATTCCCGCTCCGATGCCGATCTGGACTACTCCATTGTCCAGGTCACCTACCGCAGTGCTGCCGGTCAGGGCGGCAAGCTGGAGACGAACCATGACTACACCGTCACCCTGGATCTGGAGTCCAATGTGGCCGGTACTGTCCGCCTGAACTTCTTCGGTGAGGAAGCAACCAACCAGTTCGACATTGTGGCCGGTAAGAACACCCTCACCGCCACCTTCCGTCACGGCGACTGGGGCACCCTGTACCCCGACGGCGTGTACGACAATGTGGAGTCCGCCATCTTCCTGCTTCTGGGCAAGCTGGGCGAGCCCGGCCAGACCGTCACCGTTTCCGTTGACAATGTTCACTGGACCGACCTGGGCGAATCCGCTGAAAAGACCGAGGAGCCCAACTTCCAGCAGCCCGAAACGCCCCCCGCTGAGCTGCCCGAGGTGACCACCGATCCCATCTCCCTGGTGCTGGATGCTGCCAACGCCGTGGCCGGCGAGGGCCAGAGCGGCGGCGAGAGCTATGACATCTCCACCGAGGACGGCGGCATGAGCTACGATGTAAGCTACTCCGGTATCTACGGCGCAACTTACTCCTACATCGCCATTCCCATCCCCGAAAGCGCCAATGCCGGCAACCACAACACCTTTGCCGTGACCATCACCAACAACGGCAGTGTCCCCATGACCATCCGCTTTGATGTGAACGGCACCACCCGGGCCGGCGAGAACAACACCATCGACATCGCCACCCGTTCCATCGCCACCATCGGCGTTCCCAACACCGACCTGACCTGGGGCGGCACCAGCCTGACTGTGGATCCCGGTGTCACCACCACGCTGTACCTGACCTACGATCCCACCACCGAGCGTGGCCTGCCCACCGAGCTGAATGTTGCCTTTGACAGCGTCTGGGAGGCTTCCCCCTCCGAGCACAGCGGTTCCGTGACCATTTCTCAGTTCAAGTTCGCCACAGTTGAATGAAACGATTCCTCCCCCTTCTCCTTATGCTGCTCCCAATCCTCGCCGCTTCGGCGGCGGGGTGCGGGAGTAGCCACACACCCCCTACAACAGCAGGAGAAGTTATAACCTCCCATTTGGCAGACTTCTCGGAGGGCGCCTCCCCCGCCTTTCATTGGGCGGACGGCTGGACCAACGGCGGTATTTTCAATTGCCTCTGGACCAGAGAAAGTGCCCAGATCGACGGCGACGCCATGGTCCTGACCGTGGACAGTTCCGGCACCGGCTACACCGGCGGAGAATACCGCTCCAACGACTGCTATGGCTACGGCTATTATGGTGTCGCCATGAAGCCCGCCACCGGCTCCGGAATCATCTCCTCCTTCTTTCTCTACACCGGGGATCCCTGGGATGAGATCGACATCGAATTCCTCGGCAAGGACACAACCTGCGTCCAGTTCAACTACTTCACCGACGGCGTCGGGAATCACGAATATGTCTGGGACCTGGGCTTTGATGCCATCGAAGAATTCCATGAATACGGTTTTCTCTGGGAACCGGAGCGGATCACCTGGTATGTGGACGGCACAGCAGTATACACTGCCGACACAGACATCCCCTCCCATCCCGGACAGATCATGATGAATGTATGGAATGCCCGGAACGCCGATGCCTGGACCGGAGCGCTGGATGCGCAGGCCCTTCCCGCCTCTGCCCGTTACCGCTGGATCGACTACCGCCCCAGCCCCGAAGCAACCCCCGAGAATATCTGCGAATAAGCAACCACGCAGCTGGCCACCCGGTCAGCTGCGTTTTCTTATGAAAACATGGCACGGAGGGAAGTATCGTTGGGATACTTCCCTCCTTTTTTTGCGATTTGACATAGATTTCACATTCCATGTATTTTGGATTTCACATTCACCCGCTAAAATGAGAACCGTAGCAAAGAAAAAGCAAACAGTTGTCTGAAAGGAGACATACAAATGAAAAAACTGATTACCCTGATGATGGTCGCGGTTCTGGCCCTCTCCATGTTTGCAGGCTGCAGCACCAAGACCACCGGCTCTGTTTCCACCGACGGTTCCACCTCTATGCAGAAGGTCATCGGCGCGCTGGGAGAAGCATTCAAGCGTGACACCGGCATCAGCTTTACTTACAATCCCACCGGCTCCGGTTCCGGTATCCAGGCCGTTCAGGAAGGCCGCTGCGACATCGGCCTGTCCTCCCGTGCTCTGAAGGATGAGGAAAAGGCCGCCGGTCTGACCGGCACCGTTCTGGCCTACGACGGCATTGCGATTATCGTTAACCCCGAAAATCCCGTATCCGACCTGAGCATTGAAACGATTGCCAAGATCTACACCGGCGAGATTGCCAACTGGTCCGAGGTTGGTGGCAACGATGCGGAGATCGTCCTCATCGGTCGGGAAGCCGGTTCCGGCACCCGTGACGGCTTCGAATCCATCACCGACACCAAGGAAGCCTGCAAGTATCGTCAGGAGCTGACCTCCACCGGCGATGTGATCACCACGGTTTCCCAGAATCCCGCTGCCATCGGCTACGCCTCTGTGGCTTCCGTGAAGGACAGCGTGAAGGCCGTGACGGTGGATGGTGTTGCCCCCACCGTGGACACCATCAAGGACGGCAGCTATGTGGTGCAGCGTCCCTTCGTTCTGGTGACCAAGACGGATGCCAAGCTGAGCGAAGCTGCCCAGAAGTTCTTCGACTACATCACATCCAAGGATGCAGACGAGATCATCGCCGCAGCCGGTGTGGTTTCGGCAAACTAATGACGGCAAACTAAGAAAAACGCAGATGCGGCGGTTGTGCAGATGACCGTCGCATCTGCACTATGAGGCTTAATCGTATGAAGAAAAATCAATTGATAGAAAAGTTGATCCACGGCCTGTTCCTGGTGTTGGGGCTGGTCACGATAGGCTGCGTCCTGCTGATTACCGTCTATCTGGTGATCTCCGGTATCCCCGCCATCCGGGAGATCGGCCTTATCGATTTCTTATTCGGCACAGAATGGGCATCCACAGCATCCGAGCCGAAATACGGCATTCTTCCCTTTATTCTGACCAGTGTCTACGGAACGGTCGGTGCCATTTTGATCGGTGTTCCCATCGGCTTCCTGACTGCGGTATACCTGTCCAAGCTGGCATCCCCGAAGGTAAAGTCCGTCATGCAGTCTGCGGTCAGTCTGCTCGCCGGCATTCCCTCCGTGGTTTATGGTCTGGTGGGTATGCTGGTACTGGTTCCGGGGATCCGTAATCTCTTTGATGTACCCGATGGCGCGTGTTTGCTGGCTGCCATTATCGTTCTGGCAATTATGATCCTGCCCTCCATTATCAAGACCTCCGTCACCGCCCTGGACGCGGTCCCCAAGGAATACGAAGATGCTTCCCTTGCTCTGGGTGCAACCCCGATTGAAACCTATTTCAAAGTCTCTGTACCGGCGGCAAAAAGCGGCATCGCAGCAGCCATTGTTCTGGGTGTCGGCCGTGCCACCGGAGAAGCCACGGCGGTTATGATGGTAGCAGGCAATGTGGCCAATATGCCCGACTCTCTGTTCCAGAGCGTCCGATTCCTGACTACCGCTGTTACAAGTGAAATGGCTTATTCAGGCCCGAAAAGTTTACAACGGCAGGCACTGTTCTCCATCGCGCTGGTATTGTTTCTGTTCATTATGCTGATCAATGCCACACTGAACTTCTTCCTGAAACAGGAAAAGGAGTAACTTATGTTGAATCAATCGTTATCCAAAAAGAGAAAAGGCTTTGAAGCGGTGATGAAGGCCCTGATGTTTCTGTCGGTTGGATTTACCGCTGCGCTGGTGCTGTTTTTGCTGATCTATGTGTTGGGCCAGGGCCTTCCGAACATCACCTGGGAACTGCTGTCCACCGAGCTCAGCTACCTGACCGACCGCATCGGCATTCTGCCTGACATTCTGAACACCGTTTATATCGTGCTGGCAACCCTGCTCATCGTTCTACCCCTGGGTGTGGGCGCTGCCATCTATCTGACTGAGTACGCATCCACCAAGAAACTGGTGGGCATCATCGAGTATGCCGCCGAAACCCTTTCCGGCATTCCCTCCATCATCTATGGTCTGGTGGGTATGCTGCTGTTCTCCAACAATATGGGCACCTGCCTGATGGCCGGCGCCCTGACTCTGGTGATCATGAATCTGCCTACCATCATGCGTACCACCCAGGAGAGCTTAAAAACCGTTCCCCAGTCCTACCGTGAGGGCGCATTTGGTCTGGGCGCCGGTAAGTGGCGGGTCGTCCGTACCGTGGTTCTCCCCGGCTGCGTGGACGGTGTCATCACCGGATGTATTTTGTCCGTCGGTCGGATCATTGGCGAGTCTGCGGCCCTGTTCTATACCGCAGGTTTTGCCCATACCGTCAACGGCCTGATCGACGGTCTGGCATCACCGGGCGCAACGCTGACCGTTGCCCTCTATGTTTACGCAAAAGAAGACGGTGAGTTCGGTGTAGCCTTTGCCATCGCCTCTATCCTGATGGTTCTGACCATCCTGATCAACTTTGCAGCGACTATGGTGCAGAAGCACTTCGCAAAAAGGAGAAGTTTATGAGTATTATCTCAGTAAAAGATATGTGCTTGTGGTATGGTGACCATCAGGCACTGAAACATGTGAATATCGAGATCCCCGAAACGAGCATCACCGCCTTTATCGGCCCTTCCGGCTGCGGCAAGTCCACCTTTTTGAAAACCCTGAACCGCATGAACGATCTGATTCCCGGGGTAAAAATCACCGGCGACATTCGTTACGAGGGTACGGATATTTTCTCCAAGGAAGTGGATGTCAACAACCTGCGCAAGGAGATCGGCATGGTGTTCCAGAAGCCCAACCCCTTCCCCATGAGCATTTACGACAACATCGCCTACGGCCCCCGTACCCACGGCATCACCAACAAGGTGAAGCTGGATGAGATCGTGGAGCGTGCGTTGCGGGACGCGGCCATCTGGGACGAAGTAAAGGACAGACTGAAAAAGAACGCCCTCGGTATGTCCGGTGGTCAGCAGCAGCGTCTGTGCATCGCTAGAGCGCTGGCCGTTCAGCCCACGATCCTCCTGATGGACGAACCAACCTCTGCCCTTGACCCCATTTCCACCTCCCGCATTGAGGAGCTGGTGATGGAGCTGAAAGAAACATACACCATCGTCATGGTGACCCACAATATGCAGCAGGCTGTCCGTGTATCTGACCAAACCGCATTCTTCCTGCTGGGAGAACTGGTCGAGTTCGGCAAGACCGATGACATCTTCTCCCAGCCCAAGGATTCCCGCACCGAAGATTACATCACCGGCAGATTTGGCTAAGGAGGAGACTATGAGAAACCGATTTGATGAACAGCTTTACGAGTTAAACAGAGAGCTTATCGAAATGGGTGCCATGTGCGAGGAAGCCATCGCATCCGCGGCAAAGGCCCTTACCACCGGTGACACGGCTCTCGCCGCCAATGTGTGCCAAAACAGTTCCGCAATCGACCAGATTGAGCGCGACATCGAAGCCCGCTGCATGAAGCTGCTGCTGCACCAGCAGCCCGTCGCCCGGGATCTTCGCCTGATTTCTGCCGCTTTGAAGATGATCACCGACATGGAGCGCATTGGCGACCAGGCAGAAGATATTGCGGAGATCGTCACATGCCTGAACGGCCACACCATGGAGGGTATGGAGCTGATCGAAGAAATGGCTCGTGAGACCATCAGCATGGTGACCGCCAGCGTGGATGCCTTTATCAAAAAGGATATATCCCTTGCCCAAAAAGTTATTAACCAAGACGACATGGTGGATGCCTATTTTTCTCGGGTAAAGTGTGATATAATCACCTTAATTGCAGAAAAACACGCAGACGGCGAATTTGCCCTGGACCTTCTCATGATCGCCAAGTATTTTGAGCGAATCGGAGACCATGCAACCAACATTGCCGAGTGGGTGATCTATTCTGTAACAGGCACGCACAAGGAGGTGTAACCATGATTTGGTATGTTGAGGATGACGGGGCGATCCGTGACATCGCCATCTACGCACTGAACTCCGCAGGATTTGAAACCAGAGGCTTTGCAGACGGCCTTTCCTTTTGGGAAGCGCTGAAAAAGGAGAAACCGGATCTGGTCGTTCTGGATGTGATGCTCCCCGGCATGGACGGAATTGATCTTCTGTCCAGGATGAAGGATTCCATGGAATACAGCCGGATTCCTGTGATGATGGCGACGGCCAAAGGGCAGGAGTATGACCGTATCCGTGGTTTGGATCTGGGCGCGGACGATTATATCGTGAAGCCCTTCAGCATGATGGAGATGGTATCCCGTGTCAAAGCCGTCCTGCGCCGCAGTCAGCCCCAGCAGGTATCCAAGCTGCTGAAGGTTGGCGGCCTGGTGGTGAATCTGGACGAGCATACCGTTGTTGCAGACGGCAACCGGGTTCAGCTTACATACAAAGAATTTGAACTGCTTCGGATGTTCCTTTCCCATCCCGGGATGATCTATACCAGAGAGCAGCTGTTCTCTCAGGTGTGGAATCTGGATTACATGGGTGACTCCCGTACTTTGGACTCCCATATCCGCACTTTGCGCCAGAAACTGGGCAGCTACGGCAAGAGGATCGAAACGCTCCGGAATGTGGGATATCGCTGGGAGGTAGGCTATGACAAGTAAAATTTTTCAGTCCATTCTGTCTGTGGCCGTTGCCGTGCTATTGGCAAGTCTTATCATTATCATCGGTGTATTGTATCCGTACTTTGGCGGTGTGCAGGAGTCCCAGCTGAAAGACGAGCTGAGCCTTGCCGCGGATGCAACGGAGCAACTGGGCGAAGGCTATCTTCGCAATCTGGACTCTGACAAATACCGCCTGACCTGGGTTGGTGCGGATGGCACGGTTATCTTTGACAGCCACGCGGATGCCGCTTCCATGGAAAACCACGCGAACCGTGAAGAGATCCGGGAAGCCCTCGTCTCCGGCAGCGGCAGCAGCACCCGCCGGTCTTCTACCCTGACGGAGCAGACCATTTATGAAGCAACCCGTTTGGATGATGGCAGTGTCCTTCGTATTTCCGTCAGCCGGGCGACGGCGTTGGTCCTGGTGCTTGGTATGCTCCAGCCAATTGCCATTGTCCTTGTGATTGCCATTGCCCTCTCCGCATGGCTGGCTCACCGCATGGCCAAGAGGGTGGTAGAACCGCTGAACAAACTGAATCTGAAAGAGCCCCTGGAAAACGAAGTCTATGAGGAGCTGTCCCCCCTGCTTCACCGCATCCATGCCCAGCACCTGGAAATCAAGCGCCAGATGCGGGTTTTGAAAAACAAGCAGGAGGAATTCGACCAAATCACCGGCAACATGAAAGAGGGTCTGGTCCTTCTGGATGGCATGGGCAGAATTCTCAGCATCAATCCCGCCGCAAGAACCCTGTTTGGTGCTGGCATTACCTGCGTAGGCGAGGATTTCCTGACCATTGACCGCAAGCAGAATATGCGCATGGCACTGGAGAAAGCCAACGACCGGGGACACGCCGATTTCCGCACCAACATGAACGGGCAGGTATTCCAGTTCGATCTGAGCCGCATTGATTCCGACGGCAATTACCACGGTATGGTAATCCTTGCCTTCGATATCACGGAGCAGGTAAACGCCGAGAAGCATCGGCAGGAGTTTACCGCCAATGTGTCCCATGAGCTGAAAACGCCCCTTCAGTCCATCATCGGCTCTGCGGAGCTGATGGAGAACGGTATTGTAAGAGCAGAGGATGTCCCCCGTTTCGTCGGTCACATCCGCAAAGAAGCATCCCGTCTGGTCTTCCTCATCGACGACATCATTCGTCTGTCTCAGCTGGATGAAGGGACAGAAATGCCCCATGAGGAGGTATCCCTGAAAGTTCTTTCGGAAGAAGTTTGCGAAACATTGGCAGATGCCGCAAAGCTGAAAGATGTCACTTTGAAAGTGACCGGCGATGACGGGATCGTCCATGGTGTCCGCAGATTGTTGTATGAAGTGGTTTACAACCTCTGCGACAATGCCATTAAGTACAACCATCCAGGCGGCAGCGTGGATGTGAATGTGGCGCAGAAGCCCGGCGAAGTTCTGCTGCGTGTGCAGGATACCGGCATCGGCATTGCGCCTGAACACCAGGATAAAGTGTTTGAGCGCTTCTATCGTGTGGATAAGAGCCATTCCAAGCAATCCGGCGGCACCGGCCTCGGCTTGTCCATTGTAAAGCACGCTGTACAGTATCATCACGGCAAGATCACCGTGGAAAGCGAACCGAATCAGGGAACTGCCATTTCCGTCCTGTTTGAAACAAACCCGTAACCATAGCAACCAAACCGCTGCAATTTCATCCCTTCGAGGATGGGCTTGCGGCGGTTTTTGCAATATTGCCCCACTTTTGGGACACTTAGGAAGGAATGGCCGGCAAACGGCGTATCGGCCTTCCCCCGGAAGAATTTCACAAGGATTTTTCCCAGGCTGCCTATTTGATTTTACATTCCCTGCGTATAGTGGAATATGTGCAAACCGCATGGGTACGGCAAATGAACTCTTGCAAGGCACAGGCAGAAGCTATCGTGAAATTT
>CAYRYT010000003.1:0-34832 GCA_964428625.1 uncultured Oscillospiraceae bacterium
TCAGCACCAAGCCCACTGCGGTATACAAATGGGTCCCGCTTCCGCCGGTATTGGGGAGAATGGGATAGTCGATCCGGTTGGTCACCGTGACGCTCCCGGACCAGGATTCCGCCGTAACGGAAATATTCTCCACGCTGTAGCTGACCTGGAAGGGCACACCGCCCACCACGCCGGGGCCGGTTTGGATGGGTTTTCCATCGTCCCCCAGCTCGTAGACCCGGTAGGTTTTCCCCAGCTCCACATTGGTAAAGACGGCGGTTCCGCCCTGGGGTGTGACCTGGCCATTGGCCCAGCGGATGGTCACGGTATCCAGGGGTTTCTCGAGGTCCCCATCCGCAAAGAGGCCGAAGGTATATGTTCCGTCCAGCTTTGCCAGGGACGAACCGTCGGCATTCTGGAAGGCCTTGGTCACCTCGATCAAACCCTTGTGGTTCAGGGCGGTGTAGGTATACCGGTCGGTGTAGAGGATCTGCACCCCGGCTGCCTTACAGGCCTCAAGGGAATCGGGATACGCCCCATTTTCCTTCTTCGCAAAGAGGAAATACTGGGGCTTTCCATCCAGAACATAGCCCGCCGGGGCCTGAGTCTCCGTCAGGGAATAGATCACATTGCATTGGAGCTTTTTGTCCTTGCCAAAGACCAGGGTACCGGTCTCATCCGTAATTGCGGTGAGGACGGTTCCATCCACCTTTGCCACAAGGGCATCGTCTTTCAGCTCCACCTCCTGGAGGGTAAAGGTCGCATTGGGAAGGGAATGGGTCGTATTGTGCTGGTCCACCTTCACCACCGTCAGCTCCGGCTGGGTACTGGTGTCGACCACGGCGCCCACGGAGTAGGAGAAGTTGGGGACGCTCACACTGCCCCCGGGCGTCGTGGTATAGCCCTCCCAATGGGCATTGTTTTCAATGGCAATGGGTGTGCCGGGAGCGGCGTTGATGGTGGCGCTGTAGGTAATGGTCAGGGGCTGCTCATCCGGGATGGTCAGGGTCAGGGTTTGGCCGGAAATGGCTGGGGTGAAGGGCACAGCAACTCCGGTCTTGGTATTCACCACCCGGATGGAGGTGGGATCCAGGATCAGCAACTCACACATTTCGTCAATAAGCTTGATGGTATCGCTTCCCGGTGCCAGATCCACCCCAAATTCGTTGAGGTTGATCTCGAAGGGATAGACACCGCCGTTGACCTCGCTGTTGTAGGTTCCCTTCTTGCTCAGGGTGGGCTTGGTCAGCTCCACCTCCGCAGAGGAGGTACCCACTTCCTGGCCCTGGGTATCCTGCAAGGTGACCTGGTTGGTGTAGGTCTTGGTTCCGCCGCTGAGGAACAGCTCGGAATCCACGACCTTGCAAAACAGCAGGAATTCCACTTGCTTGGATTTGGGATTCTTCGGGTCCGACTCCAAACCGTCCACATCCCAAATGACCTCCTGGCCCTTGGTGTAATAATAAGCGGTGTGGGGATTCTTGTCATACTGTGCGCTGTAGGTGCGAACGGTTTCGGTATAGCCCTGGCTGGTCAATTCCTTCTGGTAGACAAACCAGGGTCTTTTAGTATAGCCCGTGCTGGAATACTGCTGGATGTAGGCGACCTCCATCCCCTCGGGAATGGCATCCACCACCCGGTAGCGGCCGGAGAGGGTACCGTTTTGGTTCACGGTGACCTTCCACGCCACATAGAGACCGTCGCCGGTTCCCGAAATGATGTCCCGCTGCAAGACGGTATCGGTTGCACCCGCTACCCACTCCTTGTCCACGGTTTTTTTAGTCGGGTCCGCATTGGTCACCTGGAATACCTGCTCCATGGATTTGTAGATCGTACTGCCACTCGTCAGATAGGTAAGATCCGAATCGTGTTCGACCCAGGGAGTGTTCTCCCCCGGATCCCGGATTTCCAGGCGGTTTTCGTACTTTTCGCTGTTGCCTGCTCCCTGGGGCACGGATGTGGGATCGGTTTTCACCACAAAGTAGAGGCTCTGGCCCTCGGCCAGGATCACATCCTGAGGGAAGGTCAGCACCAGATTATTGGAATCCGCTTCGCTCTGGGTATATCCGGTGAAGGCATTCACACCTCCCAAATTCTTCAACTCGTCCAGATGCTCCACATCCCGGGCGATGAAGGCCTGCGCCACCGTTGGGGATGTATGGTTACCGGCGGCAATAGCATCCCGCAGGCTGGTTCCCGCGGGGATCCTGTTGCCCCGGAGGCGGATCACCCAGTACATCGCACCGTGGCTGTCGCCCTCGGCTTCGGCATCGTAATACCAGAAATCCTTAACTGGCGTTGAAGTAATTGGAGCCTTGGAGGGTCACCGAGGCACTGACCTGAATGCCCGCCAATTTGTAGTATTTCCCGTTGACGCCCACCGTCCCGCTGAGGTCAAATTGGTTAGCAACGATCACGGAGCTGACCTGGTCCATATTCTTCGGCTGTGCGTAGTAGGTCAGCCGGTAGGCATAATTGCCCTCTGGCAGGTCGATTTCCGTGAGTGTAAAGGTAAAGCTGGATTTTCCATCGATCTCCACCCATTTTGTCTCCGCCGGTGTCATAGCCGCCAATTTCTCCGCGGCAGCTTCGTCCGAGGCGAAGCTCGTCTGGGTGTCGATTTCGTAGGCATCCACCTGCACATAGCCCACATAGGCCATATAGGCGCTGTGCAGATCATCGTACATGGTGGCGCTGGACACATCCCAGTCCCCGGCCTCGTTCACCACGACCTGGTACCGGTAACTCCCCTGGGGAACGGTAAAGAAATCGGAATCTGCCATCTTCACCGTGGTATCCGCTTCCACCCGGTCGCCCAGGAGCTTTCTGGCCCACTTTTTTAGGGTGATATCCTTCTGCGTCCAATAGCTTTCCAGCCTCTGATTGCCATCCTTCCCCCGGCTCGGGTCGGTGATGATGTACGCCCGGTTATATACCGAGATGGTATCGTTGGTCTGGGTAAAGGCACCGGGATCAACCTTCACATGGTAGATCAGGACACGGCTCTCGCCGGGTTTCAGGTTTCCCACATTGTACCGGAAGCTCTTTTCTCCGTCTCCCAATTGGGGTTGTGTGGTCGTTTCCAGCATCGTCAGGCCATCCGGGCCATTCTGATTGTTCTGACCGCCCTGGTAGAAGGCAAAGGAGTCCACATCATAGCTCAGGAAGGGCAGGAACGCATCGTCGGTTTTATGGCTGCTGTCCACGCTCCCGTCCAGGCTGTCCCAAATGGTCACATTTTCCAGGGTGTAGTTGTTACCTGCATCCGCATGGACCCAGACTGTATAGCGGATATATCCGCCGGGACCGGTTTCATTTTTGATGAATTCCCCGGCTGCTTTGGACATGGTCGCCTTACCCTGGGGAAGGAAGGTCTCGGTGTCCTCGGTGCGTTTGTATTCCTTGGAATACACCTCAGCCAGATTGGTCAGGGCTTCCTTGGGCTTCACGCCCAAGTAGTCCTTCAGGCGAACCCGATAGGTCAGGGTTTTGGATTCATTGGGTACCATGTCCCCGATCGTCCAGGTCAGCTTTCCGTCCTGGAACGCCGCTCCGGAATTCGGTGGGAAGATGTAGTCCGCAATATACTGGCTGCCGGTGGCGAAATGATCCTCCACCCGCACATCCACGCAGCCGTCCGGGCCGGCGGTGACTGTCAGGGTGTAGTTGATGTAGTCCTGAGGAATGCCATACGCATCCAGGACATTTTCTTCCAATTCACCCATGGTTTTCTCCAGAGTCACTTCGCCGTACTTGGCCACCAGATCGCCGTCAAAGTTGATTTTGATGGTGGCATCGCCAATGATGATCTCCGTCTTGCCGTCTTCGGGAATCTGGGTCAGATCTGCCTTTGCCTCCACGAAGAAGGAGCCGGTTAGGGTCGCGTCCTCCTGCTTATCCAGCCAGGCCCTGTCAAAGGTCAGGGTAACCGTCCGATCCTCCACCGTCATGGTACCGGCGGAAGTATCTCCACTGTTGGTCTGGATGTTGTCGCTGGCCTTCACCACCCGGAAAAAGTCTGGCAGGTGCTGGTAAATCATTTGGTAATTGGCGTTTTTCAGATCCTTGATTTTCACTTGGAAGCCAACCTTCAACCGGAAGGTCGCATCGCCGGGAATGTTCGTTTCCTTCCCGGTGATTTCCTGCCACTCGGAGCCGTCGGTTTTGTAGGAAAGGCTGGGTTCGATGGGGAGCAGGGTCAGCGGCTGTCCCTGGGTGGGTGCAGTCGTCTCCTCTGGCCCGGTGGTGGGCACCGTCCCATCGGCAATGGGACTGGGCGACTCCGGCGGGGCACAGGCATCCGTGTGGATATGCTCCGTCAACGGGCAGGTCTGCTCCAGGGTGATGGCCGGGAGGATCAGGGCATAGGTGGTGCAAAACACGACGACAGCACCCAGCACAGCCAGAACCCGGTACCAACGCCACAGCCAGAGCTTACGCCGTTGCATTTGCCGGGCTCGGGTCCGATATTCTGTTGTCGTAAAATCACCTCCTATTGCAAATCTCCAAATTCCTCCAGGGGCCAGATGCGGAAAACGATTTTCCCCACCACCTGGTCTTGGGATACGCAGCCCACTTCCGTGTGCCGGGAATCCACCGATGTGGCGCGGTGGTCTCCCATGCAGAAGAACCGGTTCTCCGGCACCTGATAGGGCAGCTCAATATTGGCATCACCGAAGGCCTTTTCCGTCAGGTAGGGCTCCTCCAGCAATTCCCCGTCTACATACACATTGCCATCCTCATCCAGATCCACCCACTGGCCCGGCCCGGCGATGCATCGCTTGACCAGGATGCGGTTGCCGATATAAAAGGCAACCAAATCCCCGGGCTGGAATTGGGTCCCCTTCAGGGAGATCACCACATCCCCCTCCGCCAGGGTGGGCGACATGGAGCTGCCGTAGATTTGCAGCACGGGCATCCAGATGGTAGCCACCAGGACCGCAACTGCCGCCACGACCACCATGGCATACACCGTGGAGCGGAGCACCCGGCGGAACCGGGACTGATATTTCAGCCGGTCCACTTCTTTCTGGATCTGGTCCAGCTCCGGCATTTCCAATTCTTTTTTCTTCATGCGAAACTCCGTAAACAAAATAAAAAACAGCGGCCCCATGCCGTTGTCCGGATAAACCCATTAAAGTCCCTCAGCATCTTCCGATAAGCGGGGGCTTCCATGCCGGTCCTGCAACATCCCCGGGGCAATGGCATCTTTAACTCGTTTACACCCAACATACTAGCACATTCTATGGGAAAAATCAAGAGCAAACCCGGCATATTTCCGACTTTTCTCCGGTAAATGCCCCCAGCAGCAAAGGGGTGCGGGTCTGCTGACCCGCTCCCGGAATTGCAATATCTTATACGCGCTGGGGCTGCTTGCTCAGCTCCTTCTTGGCAGTGGAGAGCATGAGCTTGATCCGGTTGAGCTGGTTGACCTCCGAAGCGCCGGGGTCATAGTCCACGGCAATGATATTCGCCTGGGGATAGTACTGCTTCAGGGCCTTGATGACACCCTTGCCCACCACATGATTGGGCAGACAGGCAAAGGGCTGGATGCACACGATGTTGGGGGTTCCCGTGGTGAGCAGCTCTGCCATTTCTCCGGTGAGGAACCATCCCTCGCCATACTGGTTGCCGATGGACAGAAAGGGCTTGGCCAGCTCCGCCACCTTCTCGATGGCCATGGGGGCCTCGAAGCGACGGCTCTTTTCCAGGGCATCCAGGGCGGGCTTGCGCAGCTGGCGAATGGCCCAGATGCCCACCCGGCTGCCAAGATCCGACTTGGTACCCAGGAATTCCCGCTTATAGGTTCCGTTATACAGGGAGTAGTTCATGAAATCCATGAGATCCGGCACCACAGCCTCGGCACCCTCCCGTTCCAGCAGATCCACAAGATGGTTGTTGGCCAGGGGCATATACTTCACCAGAATCTCACCCACGACACCCACCCGGGGCTTGCGCATATCCTCGCAGATGGGCAGCTCGTCAAAGGCCTTCACGATCCCCCGGCACACGGCACCATACCGCCAGCGGCTCTTGGGATCCACCAGGGAGGAAATAGCAATCTCCTGCCAGGTCTTGTGGAGAGCATTGGCCGCCCCGGGCTCCTGCTCATAGGGCCGCACCCGGTAAAGGCAGCGCATGAACAGGTCTCCATAGACCACGCCCTTGGCCGCCTTCATCAGCAGCCCCAGGGGCAGGCGGAAGCCCTCGTTCTTCTCCAGGCCCTGGGCGCTGAGGGAAATCACCGGGATGTAGGACAGGCCCACCTTATCCAGTGCCCGGCGGATGAAGCCCACATAGTTACTGGCCCGGCAGCAGCCGCCGGTCTGGGTCATGATGATGGCCAGGCGCTTGGTATCATACCGGCCGGAGAGGACTGCCTCCATGATCTGGCCCACCACGGTGATGGAGGGGAAGCAGGCATCATTATTTACGAATTTCAGGCCGGTATCGATGGCGGTGCGGTTATCGTTGCTCAGTACCTCCATATGAAAGCCATAGCTGCGGAAAACCGGCTCCAGGATATCGAAATGGATGGGGCTCATCTGGGGTGCCAGGATGGTATAGCCCGCCTGGAACATCTCCTTGGTGAATTCCGCCCGGGTGTAGCCGCCCTGGGTCGCTTGGGGGGTGATTCCCTGGTCCCGGCGCATCTCCATGGCAGCCAGGAGGCTGCGAATGCGGATACGGATGGCACCCAGGTTGTTCACCTCGTCGATTTTCAAAACGGTGTAGAGCTTGTTGGCCTTTTCCAGGATCTCGTTGACCTGGTCCGTGGTCACCGCATCCAGGCCGCAGCCGAAGGAATTGAGCTGCACCAGCTCCAGATCCTCCCGGCGGCTGACATACTCCGCAGCATTATACAGCCGGGAATGGTACACCCACTGATCCAGCACCCGCAGCGGCCGCTGGGGCACATCCACCAGGGGCAGGCTGTCCTCCGTGAGGACATGGAGGCCATAGGAGGCGATCAGCTCGGGGATACCATGGTTGATCTCCGGGTCGATGTGATAGGGACGGCCGGCCAGGACAATGCCCCGGCCGCCTTCCGCCTCCATCCGGGCCAGCACCCGGGCACCTTCCCGGCGGATATCCGCCTTGGCCTGCTGCTGTTCCGCCCAGGCATGGGCCACAGCGGCCCGGGTCTCCCCTTCCGGGATCTGCCATTCCTCGGCGCACAGCCGCACCAGCCGGTCGGCGGCGATCTTCTCGCTGGTGAAGGCGATAAAGGGCCGGATGTAGCGCACACCCTGGGTGGCAATATCCTCCACATTGTTTTTCAAGTTCTCCGCATAGGAGACGACAATGGGACAATTGAAATGGTTCTGGGCCTGCTCCGACTCCTGGTGCTCGTAAAACACGCAGGGGTGGAAGATGGTCCGGATCCCCTGGTCAATGAGCCACTGAACATGGCCGTGGGCCAGCTTCGCCGGATAGCATTCGGATTCCGAGGGAATGGATTCCATGCCCCGCTCATAGAGCTTCCGGTCGGACAGGGGGGACAGCTCCACCCGGAAACCCAGCTCCCGGAAGAAGGTCGCCCAGAAGGGATAGTTTTCGTACATATTCAGCACTCTGGGAATACCCACCGTACCCCGGGTGGGATTTTCCAGCGGCGGGTAGGCAAAGAGCCGTTCCCGCTTGTAGGCGACCTGGTTCTCCCCCTTCTTGCCGGAGGCACCGCCGCCCAGGCCCTTCTCGCACCGGTTGCCGGTGATGTGCCGGGAGCCGTTGGGGAAGCGGTTGACGGTGAGCATACAGTGATTGGAGCAGCCGCCGCAGTGGGTGGTGCGAGTTGTGTAGGTCAGGTTGGCGATCTCATTCAGGGAGAGCATGGTGCCTGTCTGGCCATGGTACCGGTTGCGGGCAATGAGGGCTGCGCCAAAGGCACCCATGATGCCGGAAATATTGGGGCAGATCACTTCCACCCCGGCGATCCGCTCCAGAGCCCGGAGCACCGCCTGGTTGTAGAAGGTACCGCCCTGAACCACGATATGCTTGCCCAGCTGGGCAGGATCCGTGAGCTTGATGACCTTATACAGCGCGTTTTTCACCACGGAGTAGGCAAGACCGGCGGAAATGTCCGCAACGGATGCCCCCTCCTTCTGGGCCTGCTTCACATTGGAGTTCATAAACACGGTACACCGGGTACCCAGATCCACGGGGTTGGGGGCAAAGAGTGCCTCCCGGGCAAAGCCCTCGGCGGTATAACCCATGGAATTGGCAAAATTCTCCAGGAAACTGCCGCAACCGGATGAGCAGGCCTCATTGAGCAACACCGTATCCACGCAGCCCTTGCGCAGCTTGATGCACTTCATGTCCTGGCCGCCGATATCCAGCACGCAGTCCACATCCTTGTCGAAGAAGCTGGCTGCTGTGGCGTGGGCCACCGTCTCCACTTCGCCCTCCTCCAGGGAGAAGGCGGATTTCAGCAGGGCCTCGCCATAGCCGGTGGAACAGGCCCGAAGGATCCGGGCCGTAGGGGGCATCAGCTTGCCCAGGTTCTCCAGGGCACCCATAGCGGTTTTGATGGGGTTGCCCTGGTTGTTGGCATAGAAGGAATGGAGCAGCTGTCCATCCTCACCGATCAGGGCCATTTTGGTGGTAGTGGAGCCTGCGTCAATACCCAGGAAGCAGCCGCCGGTATAGCTTGCCAGCTTCCCCGTGGGCACCACCGCCTGACGATGGCGGTCGCAGAAGGCCATGTAATCTTCTTCGCTTTCAAACAGCGCCGGGAGCCGGGGCATCTCAAAGGAGACCTGGATGCCCTGTTCCAGCCGGGCAATCAGGTCTGCGATCTCCTGGGCCGGGGCATCCCCACTTTCCAGAGCAGCACCCATCGCCGCAAAGAGGTGGGAATTCTCCGGATCCACAGTGGTCTCCTCCGTCAGCTTCAAGGTGCGGATAAATGCCTTTTTCAGCTCCGGCAGGAAATGCAGCGGGCCGCCCAGGAAGGCAACGGTGCCCCGAATGGGCTTGCCGCAGGCCAGGCCGGAGATGGTCTGGTTCACCACGGCCTGGAAAATGGAAGCCGCCAGATCCGCCTTGGTGGCGCCCTCGTTGATCAGGGGCTGGATATCCGTCTTGGCGAATACGCCGCACCGGGCAGCGATGGGATAGAGCTGCTGATAGCCGGCAGCGGCTTCGTTCAGACCCTGGGCATCGGTTTGGAGCAGGGACGCCATCTGGTCGATGAAGGAGCCGGTGCCGCCGGCGCAGACACCATTCATCCGCTCCTCCAGGCCACCCTTGAAATAGATGATCTTGGCATCCTCACCGCCCAATTCAATGGCCACATCCGTCTGGGGGGCCACCTTCTCCAGGGCTGTGGCCACTGCCACGACCTCTTGGACGAATCCAATTTCCATGGCCTTGCCCAGGTTGATGGAGCCGGAGCCGGTGATCTTCACCTGGAGGCGGCAGGGGCCGACCTCCTGACGGGCCTGATCCAGCAGCTGGGCCAGGACCTTCTGGGTCTGGGCGTGATGGCGGCGGTACTGGCCGAACAGGATCTGATCCTGGTCATCCAGCAGCACCAGCTTGACTGTGGTGGAGCCGATATCAATACCGGCACGATACTGATTCATTTTTGTTTCCTCCTGACCTTTCCGGCCTTATAGCGTTCCAAATCCCCATACAATTCCTTCATCCATTCTCCCAAAGGCCGCTCGGAGTGCAGGGGGAAGAAGAAGTGGGATTTGGCTTTGGTCCTGACCTGCACATTGCGGATATGGGATTTCAGCGCCTCGTTCTTCACCACCACATGATTGCGCCGGGCAAATTCCCGGATCTTGGTGATCAGACGGGCGGAATAAATCACATCAATGAGAAAAATACCATAGAAAAGCCCACCACAAAGGAGAAGGCCAGGTGCCGGGAGAGCCATTCCAGGGCGCCCAGGATCCGGGGGTGGATGCCGAAATAGTACACCCCGCCCGCTGCCGCCCAGAAAGCGGAAAACAGCGGGCAGATAATCCCCTGGATATTGCCCCACAGGTGGCTGTAGTCCCACAGGCGGACCTTGAACACCTTCAGGCACAGAATACCCGCCAGGTACTCGATGAGGGTCAGGCACAGGGCCATCCCCACAAAGAGGCAAGCCTTATTCCAGAAGGGATCGGCAATCAGCCCCAGGCCCTCCAGGGACGCAATCAGATACATCACACACAGGCCAAAGCCGTACAGGGGCACATAGGGCCCGATGCAGAATCCCGGGTTGATCCACCGGTGCTCCGGGTTTGTCCGGGAGAAAAATTTCCGGAAAACCACCTCAATGCACCAACCGGCCAATGCGCCAATCATAAACAAGAAAGCCAGGGACAAGAAGGTCTCCACAGCATTTTCCTCCTTTGCTATATTTCCCATTTTCCAAATATGATAGCGCAAATAAATAAACTGAAACGAAACTTGCCGAAAAAAGTACCGTCAGCGCCGAAACGCCAACGGTACCGAAATTTCGTTATCGGGGAAGCTCCACAGTGAAGGTGGTGGCACCCTGGTCACTGGTCACCCAAACCGTGCCCCCATGGAGGCGCACCACGCCCTGGACAATGGCCAGACCGATGCCATTTCCCTCGGTGGCGTGGGAGGCATCCGCCTGGTAAAATTTATTGAAGATCCGGGTCAGCTGCTCCCGGGTCAGCTCCCGGCTGGGATTGCGGATGCACACCTCCAGGGAAGTCTCCCGGGGCCGGATATCCACATGGATCTGGGCATCCCTGGGGGAGAATTTCACCGCGTTTTCCACCAGATTGATCCACACCTGTTTGAGCAGCTCCTCATTCCCCCGGATGGTGTATTCCTCCAGCTCCAGCTGGAACTGCTGCTCCTTCCGGCTCCACTTGGGCTCCAGGAGCAAAATGCAGCTGCGGATCTGCTCGGAGAGGTTGAAAGTGGTCACATCCGTCAAAATAGTCTGGTTTTCGATCCGGGTCAGGTTCAGCACATTGGTGGCCATGGCGGACAGGCGCAGGGATTCTTCCTCGATGATGTTCAGATACTCCTGCCGCTGATCCGGGGGCAGATCTTCCCGCTTCAGCAGCTTGGCAAAGCCCGCAATGGAGACGATGGGGGTTTTGAACTCATGGGAGAAATTGTTGATAAAATCGCTGCGGAGCATTTCCGTGTTTTCCAGCTCCTGGGCCAGCTTGTTGAAGCTCTGGGTCAGTTCCAGAATGCTCTCCTCGTGGCCAAAGGGCTTGCCGAAGGAAACCCGGGCGGAATAATCGCCGGAGGCCAGGCGATCTATCTGGTCAATGAGCAGGTTGACCGGATACAAGGGGATTCGGCTGACAATGGCACCCATCATGGTGCCCACACCCACGCTGGCCAGTGCCATCACGATCACCAGCGTGGTCACCGCCGCCGTGCTGTCCCGCAGGCCGGGGAAGAAGCCCCGATGGATCAGCAGGAAGCAGGCCGCCGCCACCACCAGCATAGTCAGCAGCAACACGAAAAAGAGAACCAGGGAATAGATCACCGTCAAAACCAGCCGACGCTTGGTCCGTTTTTTCGTCATACCTTCTTCACCGCCTTATACCCCAGTCCCCGGACGGAGACGATCTCAAATTCTTCCCAGCCATCGAAGCGCTTGCGCAGGCGGCCGATATGGACGGTCACCGTCTCCCATCCCGTTTCGCAATCCGCTCCCCAGATCTCATCCATGAGCTGGATGCGGGTGAAGATCTTCCCGGGATAGGACAGGAGCTTGTAGAGCAGCAGGAATTCCTTCTGGGGAAGGGTCTGAACCTGATCCCCCCGGCGCACGGTCTGGGCATCGTAATCCAGGACCACATCCCCCAGGATGATCCGCCGCTGGCTGACGATCTGGGCCCGGCGCAGCAGCGCCTGGACCCGCAGCAGCAGCTCCACCGCATCGAAGGGCTTGGTCATATAGTCGTCGGTACCCACCCGGAAGCCCATTCGCTTATCCTCCGGCATATGCCGGGCGGAGACCATGAGAATGGGCATCTGGTTGTCGCACTGGCGAATGGTTCGGGTGAACTCATAGCCGTCCATCCCGGGCATCATAATATCCACCACCGCCAGGTCAATATGCTCCCGGTCCATGAGGGCCAGGGCGCAATTCCCATCCTCGGCCGTAAATACCGTATACCCCTCCCCCTCCAGCATGGTCTGCAGGAGCAGGCGGGTATTTCTGTCATCATCCACCACAAGAATCCGAAACATTCCCTCACCTCACAGATTTCCTTCTCCCCGGTTGGCCCAGCGGCGCAGGGCGTTGCCCACGCTGGTCAGGCACAGCAGCAGCACCGCCAGAAAGGCTCCGGGAATCACGGCGATCCACCAGGCCCCAGTGGTCAGAGCCTTCTCCGCCAGGGAGAGCATACTGCCCCAGGAGATCACCTCCAGGGGCAAGCCCATGCCCAGGAAGCTCAGGGTGGACTCGCTGGTGATGGCGCTCTGCACGCTCATCACCACCATAAACATCAACGACGCAACAAAATTTGGTGTCAGGTGCCGCAGCAGAATGTGGAAAAATCCGCCGCCCATGCACCGGGAGGCCACCACATAGCCGCTGGAGCGGATCTGCCGCACCTCCGTGCGGACGACCTTGGCCATGCTGGCCCAGGAGGTAACACCGATAACCAGGCTCAGGCTCAGCACCGTCGCCTGGCCCAGAATTGCCTGGAGGAACAGCACCACCAGCAGGCTGGGAACGCTGAGGAACAGCTCCGTAAAGCGCATCATCCCCCCATCCAGCCAGTCCGGGGCCAGGCCGCTCACCGCCCCATAGACCAGGGCGATGGCCGTGGCGATCACCGTGGCCAGGAAGCCAATGGTCAGGGAGATCCGGCCACCGTACCATATGCCGGAGAAAATATCCCGGCCCAGGGTATCCGTGCCGAAGAGAAACTCCCCATTGGGGGCCTGGGTGCAGTGGGCCAGGTCCAGATAGGTGGGATCCTTGGTCATCAGCACCTCGGCAAAGAGACAGCACAGGATCATCACCCCCAGCACGCCGAGGGCCAGCCAGGGAAAATCCCGGGACATCCGGCTGGGCTTCCGGGGCGGAGTCTTGGGCTGGCGAATGCCTACTACGGTAAATCCTTCATCCATGCTCCGCCACCTCCTCCGGCACCGGGCCATCCCCGGCGCCCATTCTGGGATCGATCCGTTCATTCAGCATCCGCCCCAGCATATTGCACAGAATCACCAGTGTCCCCGTCATCAGGCACAGGACCATGAGCAGATTATAGTCATGGTAGCGGGCGCTTTCATAGCTTAGCAGGCCGATACCAGGATAGCTGAACACCGTCTCCACAATGTAGGTCCCACCCAGAATATGGGAGACGGACACAGCCATGAGGCTGATATAGGAGGGCATGACATTGCGCAGGCAATGGCCCAGGAGGAGGCGGTGCTTGCTCAGGCCCTTGGCCTTGGCCAGGAGAACATAGTCCCCCCGGGCTTCCTCCAGGAGCTTGTTGCGAACCATATAGGCATAATACCACAAATGGGATAAAATGACAACACTCAGGGGCAGGATCAAATGGCGCAGGCGGCTGAGAATATCTCCCTTGTGGCCCACGGCATAGGCCCCGGAGCTGGGCAGCCAGCCCAGGCCCACGCAGAACACCAGCATGAGCATCAGGCTCAGCCAAAATTCCGGAATGCTGCTGAGCACCGTCCCCACCTTGCACAGGAGCTTATCCAGCCACCGGTCCTCATGCCAGGCACAGAGGATTCCCAGGGCCAATGCTCCCACAAAGGTAAACAGAAACCCCAGCCCACCCAGCAGGAGGGTATTCCCCAGGCGCTGAGCGATCACGGTGGTCACAGCCTCCTTGTATTTATAGGAGATGCCAAAATCCCCCTTCAGGGCACCCTGGAGCCAGCGGCCATACTGGGCATACAGCGGGTCATTCAGCCCCAGCTTGTCCCGGGCCGCTTCCTTCTCCTGGACGGTCATTTTTTCCGCACCTTCTCCGTAGTAGCTCACCAGTGGGTCTCCCGGCGCAAGCCGGGCAATGCAGAACACCGCCAGGGACAGCAATGCCACGCTGAGCACCAGGATCAGCAGCTTCTTTCCAATCAATAAAACAGGATTTTCTCTCATCTTCCGTCCTCCCCTTTCAGAACATAGTGCCCCGGTGCCACGGGAAGGAGCTTCCCCTCCCGGGGAAATTCCATCTCCGAACAATCCAGGTGCCGGCGGCTGCGCTCCCGGATGGGGTCCGGCAAAGGGATGGCGGAAAGGAGCGCCTGGGTGTAGGGATGGCGGGGATTGACGAACAGCTCCGCCGTGGGTGCCAGCTCCACCAGCTTCCCCCGGTACATCACCCCCACCCGATGGCAGAGGTACTCCACCATGGACAGGTCATGGGCGATGAACAAAATGGAGCAGCCATGCTCCCGGTTGCAGTGCTTCAGCAGGTTCACGATCTGGGCCTGGATGGAGACATCCAGGGAGGCAATGGGCTCATCCGCCACCAGCAGCTCCGGCTCCATGGCCAGAGCCCGGGCAATGGCCACCCGCTGGCGCTGCCCGCCGGACAACTCCCCGGGGTATTTGTCCAGGTAGCTCTCGTCCATCCCCACATACCGCAGCTGGAAAGCCGCCTCCGCCCGGAGGGAGCCCCGGGGCGGCTTGCAATGGTGGATAGCCATGGGTTCGGCAATGATATCCGCCACCTTCATCCGCTGGTTCAGGCTGGAGGTGGAATCCTGGAATACAAACTGCCGCTGGGCCTGGAGTTCCCGGCGATGCGCCCGGAACTGGGCCCGGTCCCAAATATCGATGCCCCGATACAGGATCTTCCCCGCCGTGGGCCGGGTCACACCCATAACACACCGGGCCAGGGTGGATTTCCCGGAACCGGATTCCCCCACCAGGCCGAAGATCTCCCCCCGCTTCATGGTAAACGAAACATCGGAGAGGGCCTGGACGCTGTGGTTCCGGTCCAGGCGGAACACCTGGGACAGGTTCTGGATCTCCACCAGGTTATTTTCCATGGCATATCCCTCCCATCGGTGGTGTGATTTTCGGCGCCCGGGGATCCAGGAGCCAGGTCGCGGCGAAATGGGTATCGGACACCTGGAACATGGGCGGCTCCTGCTCATAGTCAATGGCCAGGGCCTGGGGATTGCGCCAGGCGAAGGCATCCCCCACCGGCGGATCGATCAGGCTGGGCGGCATACCCGGAATGGTCTGCAGCATCTCCGCCCCCCGGTTCCGGGTGGGTAGGGAGTTCAGCAGCCCCCAGGTATAGGGATGGCGGGGATCATAATAAATCTCCTCCGCCGTGCCGATCTCCACAATTTTCCCGGCGTACATAATGGCCACCCGGTCAGCGCACCGGGCCACCACCCCCAGATCATGGGACACAAGAATGGTCGCCGTCCCAAGCTTTCCCTGGATTTCCTTCAGAAGATCCAATATCTGGGCCTGGATGGTCACATCCAGGGCCGTGGTCGGCTCATCGGCCAGCAGGATCCGGGGATTGGATGCCAGGGCAATGGCCATCACCGTGCGCTGGCGCATACCGCCGGAAAAATGATGGGGATAGAGGTGATACCGGGCCTCACTCTGGCGGATCCCCACCAAATCCATGAGCTGGATGACCCGTCGGTAAACCTCCTGGCGGCTCATCTTCGGCCCATGGACCCGCACCGCCTCCCCGATCTGCTCGCCCACGGGAATGGTGGGATTCAGGGCGGTCATGGGGTCCTGAAAAATCATGGAAAAGAGCTTTCCCCGGAGCTTGCGCATATCCCGGTCAGTATAATTGGTAATATCCACCCCATTGGCCAGGATCCGTCCGCCCCGGATCCGGGCGGACTTGGGCAGGAGCTTCATAATAGCCTTGCACAGCATACTTTTGCCGCAGCCGGACTCCCCCACGATGGCCAGCACTTCCCCGGGCCGGAGGGTCAGATTCACGCCCCGCAGGGCCTGGACCTCCCCCGCCGCCGTGGGGATTCCCACCTGGAGGTTTTCGATTTTCAGCAGTTCTTCCATTTGTCTCATCCTATCTTCACGGCAAAAAAGGGGCTGAGTCAGCCCCTTTTTCCCTGTGTTATGTCAGTGTCCACTGGGTAATATTCCAGAACAGACCCACGCCATGGTGGCCCAAAACCGTGTCAGCCGCGATCCCTTGAACCCGCTCCCCGGCCACATACATGGCATCCAGATAGCAGAAGAAGGTATAGGCCGGTTCCTGGGCCAGTGCCTGCTGGAACTGACGGTAATATTCGCCCCGGGCCTGGGGATCCTCCGTCTGGCGGGCCAGGGTCAGATACTTGTCCACCAAGGCGTTGGTGTAGCCGGAGTAATTGGCCCCCATATCGGTGCCAAAGACCTTGTAGGTATGGTCGTCGGCATCGTAGGGAGAGCCCCAGCCAATGATGCAGGCCTCCTGGCCGCCCCAATCAATGCCCTCCGTGGGCACCTCCGCCTGTACCGCCAGGCCTGCATCCCGCAGCTGCTGGGCAGCGATCTGGGCCATGTCGATGCGCACCTGATCCCCGGGGGTAGCGCTGATGGTAAAGCCGATCCGCTCCCCGTTGCGGCACCAGAACCCCGCCTCGTCCCGCTGGCATCCGGCGGCGGTAAAGGCCTCCGCCGCCTTATCCAGATCAAAGGTGTAGCGCTCCATGTCCGGGTCCACATAGGCATTGAGCTGGATGGGGCTGTAGGCCACAAAGCCCTTCCCCAGAAGCACTGCCTCCAAAATGGCCTCCCGGTCGATGCAGTAGCTGATGGCGGGGATCAGGTCAGCGTTCTCCTGCCAGTAGGGATTCCAGAAATTATAGAGGATGCCCCGGTAATCCGCGGTTTTCATGTCATAAACGGTCAGCCCCGGCACTGATTCCAGAGTCTGAGCATCCCGGGGGGGCACCTGGGCCAGATCCAGCTCCCCGTTGCGCAGCTGGAGGGCCTTGGCCCCATCGTCAGTGACGATTTTGAAGATGATGGTATCGATCTTCGCCGGTTCGTCAAAGTACGCCCCATTTTTTTCCAGGGTAATGGCCTGACCCACATCCCAGGCCGCCAGCCGGTAGGGGCCGGTGCCGATGGGTGCCCGGAAATAATCGGATTCCCACATATCCTCCCCTTCCAGGCAGTGCTTGGGCAGGATGGACATGGTCATATAGTCCAGGAAGGCGTAATTGGGCTCGGAGAGGCGGAAGGCAATCTCCGCATCCGAAAGCACCTGTATCTGGGCAACCTCCAGGAAATTGGGGTAATTCTCCGAAGCATTCTCCGGATCCATAATGGCAGAAATGGTGAAGGCCACATCCTCTGCGGTGAACCGCTCCCCGTCGTGCCAGGTCACATCCTCCCGCAGGTGGAAGGTATAAGTCAGGGTATCGGGATCGTAGGACCATTCCCGGGCCAGGCTGGGAACCAGATTTCCCGCCCCATCCCGCTTCACCAGGCCGTCGAACAAAAGGTGCTTGATCTCACAGTGCTCATTCATAATGGGGTTAATGGTCTCGTAGTCCGCCGAGCCATAGACCAGAGTATTCTCCCCGGGTTCTTCCCCGGCGCATCCGGCAAACAGGGACAGGAGCAGCGCCAGTCCCAGAATCAGGACAATTCCTTTTCGCATTCTGCCAATCTTCCTTTCTGTCTCCTCCGAAAACCGGAGTATCTCACAACTGTCCCCATTATACCGGATCTTTCCGTCTCCCGCAAGCCCCCCGGGGGGTTGTGTGCGCCATCGAAAGACAGGCCGATGTGCAGAACCCCGCCTCCGAAGAGGCGGGGAAGCTGGGATCATTCTGTTTCTGCAGGGACGCCCTGGGCCACCCGGTCGCAGAAGGCAACCACCCGCGTGGCACCTCCGGGGGTACAGGTGTAGAGTACCAGGTCATGGCCGCTGTTTAGCACCGCATCCACCGTCTCCGGGGCCAGGGTCTTCACTTCGGCGACGATATACTGGTTTTCCAGGCCCTCCATATCCGTAAAGCAGACCCGCGCGCCCAGAGCCAGGGTGGAAAGCCCGCCGAAATGGCTCCGGTAATTATGGGCAGCAATCACCAGATCGTCAGTTCTGGAGGAACCCAGCTGACGGCAGGGAGCTATCCGCAGCCGGGCATAGTCCCACTGATCCATCACAGGCAGTTCCAGTTCCAATGCCGGAACAGATAGGATCCCCACATATTCGTAGCCATCGATCCAGGCTGTTGGGAGCTGGGGATCCGGGGCAGTCTCCCCTTCTGTGGATTCCGTTTCCCCCGGCTCGGGATCCTCCAGCGGCAGCTGTGCTTGGGCAATCGCCCGGTGTAGCTCCCCTGTCAGCCGCCGGGCCTCCCGGCCTGCGTTCTGATCCGTATGGTAATTGGACAGAAACAGGAGCAACGCCGATCCCATCAGCACTGCTCCCGCTGCCAGCAACCAGGTTCCCGCTTTCTTAGCCATTCTCCCGCTCCTCTTTCCGGCGCAGGAGCAAGCCGCCCGCCAGGAAGACTAGGCCCAGGCCACCCAGGGCCAAAATCGGCCAGGTAAGCTGGCCTGTCTGGATCAGCGTTGCTGTATTGGTAATGGTTACCATGCCATTGGCTGCCCAATAGGATGGGGTATAGCCCTTGGGGACACCGGTCTCCAAAACGCTCCAATCCCCGTCCCCATCCAGATTCTTCCAGGTATGCGTCCACCGGTTCTCCTGGCTGAGGATGACCTTTTCCACCGGTGTATCCCCGTTGTACAAGGTCACAGAAATCTGTTCCGGGCGATTTTCCGCCCCCCGGTCCCCGTCTGCCCAGACCTTCACCACAGTCAGCTCCACCGGATCCGCCGGCTCCGGGGGCGTGTAGTCCCGATGCTTGGTAATGAAAACCCGGTTATCCTCCCAGTGATAGCTAGCCTCGTAGCCCGCCGGAACCGCTTCCGCGACCGTCCAGGTATACCGGTCATCCAGGTTCTCCCAGGTGTAGCTCCACTGGTTCTCAGCCGTCAGGGTCAGGGTCACAGTCTCAGCCACTTCCCCATCCCGCAGAAGATCCACTTCCACACTTTGGGGTCTGTCGGGACAGCCATTGTCGTCCCATACCTTGTGAACGGTGAGCTTTTCCCATTCCACGCACTCTGCCAGGAACACCCAGTCCACCTCGCCCACCCGGTCGGCATAAGCATTGTCCAGGTTCAGGGGAACATCCAGCTCCACCCGCAGTTCCATATGTTCCCCCTGTGCCAGCGTTCCCAGGGACACATTTTCCGCCAGGGCACCCGCCTGGTCCGGGGAAGATTCGTAGATCAGGTTCTGGCCATTGTAGATCCGCATGGTCAGCTGGGCCAGGAAATCCGTCATTGTGGCCACCGTCTCGTCCCGCTGGCCAGGGGTCTGGGCCTGATCCCTTCCGTCGGCATTTTCAAAGGCCTCATCGTAAATGGGGGGATTGTCCGCCGCATCGTGGGGCACTGCCCGGAGATACAGGCGGATGTAGTCACAATCCCGGGCCAGATTCTCCACCCGGATGGATTGGACCAGCTGATCCCCGGGCATGACATTTTTAAACTGATCAAACAAATCCGTCGCGGTGTAGCTGCTGCCGGGCTGAAAATCAAAGCCGATTTCCGCCCCCCGGAAGGTGATGGTACTGTCCACGGCAGAAGCCGGCAAGGCCAGGCCCAGGATCAGAGCCATTGCCAGGATCAACGCACAAATTCTGCCTCTCATTGATCCCCACCTCCCGTCTTTTCCAGGGCATCCCCGGCGGCGTTGACGATCAGGCCGCTGCTGTTCCAGTTCTCGTTAAAGACACGGGCGGGCTTGCTCTGAATGCCGGAGCCCAGGATCTCCACCGTGAGGAAGTACCCATCCGGGGCAGTATCCATAGCCGTGCAGTTTTCGATCAGCACGCCGGTAAGAGCACCCCCATCCACAGGTTTGGTCCAGTAGTAGAAGCCATCCTGCCCTTTGACCCACCCATGTTCCAGATCATAGGAAATGGTGTAATCCTTCCCTTCCACAGGCATTTGCCCCGCCACATTCCCATCTTTATCCTGCCAGGTGATGACCACGGCACCGCGGATCCAGGCCTGGATATCGCCGGTATTGCGGATGGCAACCCTGGACTTTATTGTACCGTCAAAGGTCTCCTCCACCTCGGTGGTCACCCGGGAGGGGATAAATCGGTTCTCCACCGGGCCTGCCAGGGTATCCAGATAGGCCAGGGTTGCCCCCGCGCCGAAAGCGAGCAGGAGCAGAAGGGCTGCCAAGAGCACCACCGGCCTACCGGCCTTCCAGGTTTTCGTATGTCGCATATCCTTCTCCCCCTTTCTCAGGCTTCTCCGGGCTGTTCTTTCTTCCTGCCCCACCAGTTCTCAGCATAACAATCCCCGGAAAGCCAGGTGTCTTTCTCCCGGTCGTTCACATAAGCAACCGTTACATCCGGCGTGGTGATGGAAGGTGTTTGCACCGGGGCATCAACGGGATCGTACCGCCAGGACCAGTTGGTATCCTCGGTTACGGTGTATACGCCCACGGGCAGACCCTTGATGGTAATACTTCCGTTGCCGGCGATAGCCACCTGCCCCCGGTAGATCTCCTTACCATTCGCCATGCCCACCACGGTGTAAAGTGTACTCTGTTTCTCCCCGTCCCCTTCTTGGTGATCCTGGTCGGATATACCGGTTTTAGAGATAGTCAGGTCAAAACGCTGCTGATTAATCACCTGGATTTTATTTTCTCCACCATTTTGAACCGTACAGGAATAGCACTTAAAATCCTCAGGCTCTTCGCTGCATTTGACAAGGGTCAGCTCGTATTTTGGAAGGTCAAAACTATTATGCGCAGGGTCGGGGTTTTCCTCCCCAAAGGTAAAGGTCATATTCACCGGTACCCGGGGAATGGTGAGGGATTCCCCATGGCCCAATTGGAAGGTGCCGCCATCGGTAACGGTTTTGCCGTCTTTGGCCGCAATTTCCTGACCCTTTTCCAAAATGGGACGGGTAAATTCCAGGTTAAAGGTGAACTGCTGATCCTTCAAAATAAGTCCGTCCCTGCCGTTGACCACTTCCTTGGAGATAGTCAACGGCTGCGTCAGCATACGATTGGCAAAGGCAAAGCTGAGCACACCGGTTCGCTGGATAATCTTCGTTTCGGTTTTGCTCCCCAGGGTATAGGCAGTAGCCTTCTCCCGATTGACTGACACACTATGCGCAGTATAAATATATCCATCCTCGATATCTTTTTCCACGGCATAAACCTCGGTGAACCGGTCGATCCTTTCAAACAAAGCCGTTTGCCCTGCTTTCAGGGTAAATTCCCCCTGTTCATTGGTGCAACCGGTCTGATTGGTACCCTGGATGGTGTACTGAGCATTGGCCAGAGGCTGGAACGCACTGTCCGGCTGGTTCACAATATCCTCGGTGTCCTTGGCATAGTAAAGTGCGAATGTATAGTCCACATCCGGGGTCACAGACAGCGGCTCTCCATCCTGGTTGGTAAGCTCCTTGCTCACTGTCACAGAGTTATCCGGGGCAATGGGCAGATTAAAGCGCATACGGCAATTGGATTCACCGGACCACCGCTCCATGTAGAACACCCGCAGGGTGTGCATCTGATCTGCCATCACCTCAATCCCCAATTCTGCAAAGGTGAATGTCTTTCCGGTTTCGGGGGTTCCTTCCGTGTATGTATTGCCGCTGGCCGTCACCGGATAATAGGATTCCAGGTAAACGGTCTGCTGGGTGAAATTGATACTTCCATTCACCGGCGTATGGGCACCGCCCAAGTCCAGCACTAGCTGATCGTCCACGAATACCCAAAGGTCATCGTCGCCGGTAAATTCATACACCAGCTCCTTGTGATCCACCTGGGACAAACGATCCTGTGGCATATAGAAATCCGCCTCGATCTGAATGCCGTAGTGCATATTCACGGAGCTATTTGCATCGTTGGTGGAAACGGGATCCACGGAAAACTGTCCGGAATAGCTCGTGTATGCATCACTCAGGTGACCTTGCCAGTCCATGCCACTGTACGCATAGTTCAGCAGTGCATTTTCAATCCGGACAAAGGGGTAAAAACCTGCCGCTGCGTTCATGACTGTACTGACATCTCCGATTTGTGCGCTCAGTGACTGGTCATACAGCTCAATGGTATTGGTAGAACTGTTGTACTGGGCATGATTCAGGTTACTGGAATAGGTATAGTATCCGGTTTCAAGCTCGTAAATGAACTCGAAGGCCACATTGTTATAAACCGTCTTGCCCATTTCCGTATTGGTAGTTTTGGAGAACAGGTCTGTCTGAGCCGTACTGGCAAATACGGGGAGATTGTTCACCAGGCGATCCTGGAATACACCCTGGGATAGATTGCCACTGTTGGGAAGGTGTCCCGTATTCCAGGGCAGGGTAACCCCGTCCTGGGCTGTCACACCCTGGGATGGGCCATGGAAGGCATACCAATAGCCACTGTTCTGCTTGCTCCAGTACCGATTCCATGTCTGCCCATCATAGTCATACAGGGTAACGGGAATGGTTTTCACGGTATAAGTGTCACTGCCCTGCACTGTATCCGCAACCTTTGTTATACCGTTGTTCTTATTGGGAATGATATAAATACGAACTTGGCAGGATTTACCATCCGCTGTCAGTGTGATATCAAAATAGGTACTCTCCTCCAAATTCTCCAGCAGAATATAGTTGCTGTCACCGGACCAGACCCATTCCCACTTCCCGTCATGCTTGTAGGCTCCGGCATCGGAATTCGCAAGATTAAACGAGCCATCCGGGAAACCAATACCTGCGGTGAACCGAATCGCCATCTGGGGCCTGGCATATAGCACCATATCAATGGTATCGGATTTATCATCCGCCGCATCGGAAATATCTCCGGTGGTAATTGGGGCAGTATTGATGGTCGTGGTGCCATATGGTTTCGTTGTGCTGTCGCTTCTGTTTACCCACCAGCCTTCGGTCGTACCATCATTCCATTTGTCATTTCCATAGAGGAAATACTTCACAACGGTGTCTGTAACCTTCACCTGGATACTGGTTCCGTCCTGGAAGAAGACCGTAAGGAATTCTGCGGAATGGAAAGATTTCCGGGAGGTCAGGCGCCAGTCATTCTGGACCTTCTCCACTTCCAACAGTCTTTCACCGGAGAAAATCACATCCGTTACCTGGCCAACCCTGTCTGCCAGATCCAGTGTCCGAAGCAGATCCGACAGATAAACCGAACTTCCTCCGCTCATGTCATAGGTATATCCGTCGTAGGAAAAGGTCACCAGAAACACGAATGACGAGAAGGAATCCGTTTCAAAGGAAATCGTTCCGTCAGCGGCAATATCTGTGAGCAGCGTCACATAGTAGACACGATTCTCTTCCCCGGAAACAGCCTTTGCCGCAGCAGTTTCCGCCGGAAACTGGCTTGCATCAGCGACGGTAAAGTAGTTCCAGGCGATGCCACCAAGTTCCGTAGCGTTGCGGATTGCCTGGACGCTGTCCAGCAAATGAATCACCACAGCGCTTCTGTTCGCATCCGTATCCAGGATCCCCGAAACGGAGATCCGGGTGCGCTCTTCCTCCTCGCCATGAATATCAAAGAACCATGCCCGGGTGTTTTCAGCCGTAAAGTCATGGGATACCAAGATCTGTGCGGCTTTCTCCGCCGCAGTTTCCTGAACCACGATAGGCCCATCGGAACAGAAGGTCTTATCCCCCACCACCTGTTCGGTGCCGGGCTTTTGGCTATTAAGCAGTTCAACCAGTTCATAATAGGTCGTGGTACAATAGACCTCGGTCATATTCAGAATATCCTGCTGGGTATCCCGGTCATAGCCGGACCAATCGGCATAGATCGCCTGGGCGGTTTTGTATCCGCTGCCTTCCGCCCGGATCAGCCCGAGGATATACTGCTTCCGGGGACAGGAATCGGCGTGATTGGCCAAATTCTCCGGGGCGTTTTCCCCACAGTCGCAATCCTGCGTCTGGGAGGCAGCCCGGTCAGACTCCGGTTCCCCTTCCTGTTCCTGGGCGGGTGCGTCCGTCCCGGAAGGGACAGTCACACTCTGCCCGGACTGTGGCTCCACGGCCCAGGTCACCGGCGCACTGACGCTGACCATCAGCGCCAGGCTCAGCACCAGGCAGATCACTTTTCGAATGTTCATCCTGCCACCTCCTTATTCAGCGGGCCAGCCCACGGCGTGGGCGGCGGCATAGTCCCCATAACCTTGAGGATCAACGGGATTGTTAGCCGTCTGCACCGCCTGGGCGGATATGACCAGCAGCACCGTGGAATTTTGGTATTCATTTCCCATCTCCGGGGCGAAAGACACCGTCTCCAGGAAATTGCTGGTGCTGTCCTCCGGGGAAACTGAGTAGGCATAGTAGTAATAGCCATCCCCGCCGTCAAACCAGTCCGCCATCACATTGGGCACCACCAGGGGAATCCGCTCCCCCGCCACCTCCTGCTCCCAGGTCAAGGTATCCCCCTGGGCGGAGCGGACAGATATTTCCATTTTCACCCGGATCCAGGCCTGGGCCTCTCCGGTGTTCTTCACGGAGACGATCTTGGAAGCCTCACTTCCGGGCATGATCCCGGTTAGTCCCTCCTCCGGGAATTCCACCAGGGCGCCATCAGCCCCTTGGGTCTTTTCCACGATTTGAATGTGGACACTTCCGCTGGTGATCACATTATGGGCGATGTCCTCCGCGGTGAAATAGGCCAAGCTCCCGGCACCCAGGGTCGCCAGGCACAGGGCCAGGAAGGCCGCAAGGAAGATTTTTCGCTTCATTGTACATTCTCCTCTCCAGGTGATGTATGGATTCGACCCCGAACGGGATCGAAAAACGGCATTTTCGGCCATTCAGGCCATATAGTGGCATCCGCTCCGGGCGGGTGTCCCTATGCGGGCTGAACAGGGCCCAATGCCCCGCGGCCCGAAGGCCGCAGGGATGGGGTAAAGCGGATCAGGTCAGGTCGGCGCGATCACGCTGGCCCACGGCAGCATTGAACCAGGCCTGTGCATTCTCAGCAGTAACCTCGCCAAAGCCCTCGGTCAAAGCGGCGGTAGCACTGGAGAAGCCAGCCTCCTGGACACCCTGGGTCAGGACATAGATCTTGGGGCCGGTGCCGCTGGGGTAGGTAGCGGAAACGGTCTCGTTGCGGCTGTTGACCATGGAATAGGTAACATTGCCCTGTGCATCGGTGGTGGCATTGACACGCTTGTCAATGTAAACACCAATGATGGAGGGATAAGCAGTGGTGTAGCCTTCGTTGCCCTTGGGGGCCAGGGCCACATTGTAGGTATGGCAGTAGACATTGTACTTTCTGCCATCAATGGTCACCTGAACGCCGCAATCCTCACGGGTCCACAGGCCAGGGGTCTCAAGACTGCTATGGTTCCAGTGCAGCATCATCTCTGCGGCAGACTGGGTATCATCCATATCCGCGGGGAAGGCATACAGGACACGGATGTAAGCAGACTGATTGCCCTCGTTGTCAACGGTGACGATCTTGTCCACATAGTTGGCAGCAGTGGGCATACCCAGTGCGTCCTTCTCGCCCTGTGCGCTGCCGACGATGGGCAGCAGGACCTTGTTGTCCTCGAACTCTTCCAGACCGCCCTTGCCGTCACGCTGCTCTTCCACCAGGTCAATCTTGATGTTGCCCAGGGTGAACACATTGGTGTCGGCCTCGGTGTCGGTGAAGTAGGCCAGGGTGGCACCGCCGATGGCAGTCAGGGCCAGGGCGAGCACCAGGCAAAGGGATACGATTTTCTTTTTCATGTTTGATGTTTCCTTTCGTGTTCTATTCTTTGTATCGGCTTTTCAGCCGGACACAACAGATTTTCAGGAGCCGGAAGCAATTTTCCAGGCTTCGCCGGGGGTAAACTTCTCCGTGGTGACTTCCCCGGTGGGTTTATTGGTTTTCCACTGCTGGGCGGCATAGGCGGTGAAGGTCAGTGTGGGGTTGTTTCTACCGTTGATGGCATTCATCAT
This sequence comes from uncultured Oscillospiraceae bacterium, assembly GCA_964428625.1. Classification (GTDB taxonomy): domain Bacteria; phylum Bacillota; class Clostridia; order Oscillospirales; family Oscillospiraceae; genus Faecousia. The sequence continues at coordinate 25,898 of CAYRYT010000003.1, forward strand.
TTCCTTGGTCACCGATTCCCCGACCTGCACCTGGTCATCTTTCAGGATCGGAAACTCCTGATCCACCGTGCTGCCGGCGACCTCCCGGTACCAAACATCGGTGGGGACACCATTCTTCCCCTCGCCGGTGCCCTCTCCCCGGGTCCAGCCGTCGGCAATGGCATAGGTCAGGAAATCGCCAAAGGCGTAGGTTTTTTCTCCAACCGTCACTTCACCGATACCTTCTACTACCTTCACAAACAGGTAGCAGTCCTCAGAATTGGCTTTCACCGTTGCCTTGGGGTCTTTGGTGATGGTCCAGCCGGGGATCATTTTCAGGTCCAGATTCTCGGATTCCGCCAGGTCAATGGCAATGTTCGAGGGTGTGAATGTATTCTTCAACTCCCCGGTCGTGTCTACCAGCCAGGCCAGTGTCCCGCCGATCACCGCCGTGACCACCAGCACCAGCGCCGCCACAGTCAAAAAGCGTTTCTTCTACATGGGCATACTCTCCTCAGAATCGCAAATGGTTTTTCTCTGCGTCTATGGGGCGCAAGTCAGGTGGTGGGGAACTTCTCCCAGGCGGCATCCGCGTTGGCAAAGCCATCAGCCTGGATGGCATAGGCCTTGACGGTAATGGTCATGTCCTGGATGGTCTTGATATCCTCGTTAGTCAGGCCTGCGGGAACGGTGATGGTTTCGAACAGGTCGTCCAGAACCACATCCTTTTCCCCGGCGGAGACCTTCTCCTTGTAGTAGAACACATAGGTACGGGTGTTGGCCTCCGTGTCCTTCACGCTTCCCCCACCCTGGAGGATCCAGTTGGTTGCGTCATAGCCGCCTATGACGGTGGTCAGGTCCGTGATCTGGTATTTTGCGAAAATCGCGTCCAGCTCGTTGGCCTTGGATACGGTTGCGACCAGCTTAATGTAGGATTCCTCAGAACCGGCCTTGACGGTAACGGTGGGATCCTTGTCATAGACATGACCGGGCATCAGCTTATAGCTGTTTTCCTGAACACGCCGGGCATCGTCGCCGGTCAGCGCCTTGCCGTCCGTGCCGACTTTGGCTTCGTCCAGGGTGATTTTCACCTGACCGACGGTGAAGGTGTTGGTAACTTCATCGGTGGAAGTCAGGTAGGCCAGAGTGTCCATGACAGATGCCGCGACGAGCAGAACCGCACAGGCCAGGGTGAGTAACACTTTGGTTTTCTTCATACGGGGTTCCTCCTTAAAAAATATATAGGGAGCCTTGCGGCATTGCCCTTGAACTGGGGTAGACTCAGGACACTTCCTCCCGGGTCGTTTTTTTCGGTTCCTCGGAAAACAGATCCGGCAGGAACATCAGCAGCAGAAGAAGCGCCCCGGCGGAAATGGCAATATAGGTGCCCGGGGGATTCTGAATGTAGCTCACCACATAGCCCAGATACGGTATGGTGAACACCGGTGTTCCGATGACATTCTTATAGTGAACCAAACTGCCATCCACCGCCTCATTGGCATCGCCCTTGGTGCGGAAGCGAATGACGGAGGGGGCTTCCTCGTCGGGCACCACCTCCACCACCCGGTGGGTGGCCACGGTATCCGCATCCAGCAGGAAGGTGATCAGCTGACCCTGGGTGATGGTAAGCGGATCCACGGTTTTCACATAGATCACCGACCCCACATGATAAGTCGGCTCCATGGAGCCGGACAGGACCGTATACACCTGCAGTCCCATCACCCGTGCTCCCACCACCAGCAGCGCCAGGATAACCACCAGAGCAACTAGGATATTCGTCGTCACATTCCAGATGGTTTTCAATGTTTTCTTCATGGTTTTCTTCATGGTTCTCTCCTTTTCCCAGCGGTGGATGGCCAAAAGAAAAAGACGACGATCCCCATCGCCGCCTTCCTTATCCAAGCGGCAATTTCTTTCCGCTGCGCTATGAAGCCTTTCTTCCCGCTTCACAGTACATAATTCACATTATGTCACTGACGGGTCTCATGCCGGGACTCAGCGCCCCATTTTGGGTATAGAAATCACACCCTCGACCGTCCTTTTTTCAAAACAGGGGGAACCGAGGGTGTATTCGTGCTGTCTGTTTCCTCCCCGGCGGCGAGCAACCGCTTATTCATCCCTAAAGCGCGTACTGGTGTCTATTTTCCATCTTGATTTTTGTGTCGAATTATGGTATATTTGACCTGCGTGACGGGTATGGAATCTATGCATCCGATACTCTTCCGACATAATGTGAATTATGTCCTGCTACACCACCAGCCCCAGCCGTTCGATTTTTCTGCGGTGTTCGAAGCCGGTGATGATAATGTAAATACGGGTCGTTTCAATGCTGCTGTGGCCCAGGATATCCGCAAGCTTGGCAATATCCTTCTCCATGGCATAGAAAGTCCGGGCAAAGAGCTTGCGAAGATTGTGGGGATAAACCTTCCGGGGATTCACTCCCGCTTCCCCGCACAGTGCCTTCATCTGGGCCCATATGGTCTTGCGATCCAGAGGTTTTCCGTGGCTGGTGTAGAAAATTACACCGCTGCGGATTTTTTCTTTCCTGTCATAGGTCAACAGGCGCTTGCGCAGCTTCCCGGGGATCAGAATGGTGCGGATCTTGGCCTTGCACTGGACGCTGACCTCCCCACGATGTACCGCCTCCATGGTAAAAAACCGCAATTCCGACACCCGGATCCCCGTGGCACAGATGGTCTGCATCACCAGATGGAGCTGTTCCCGGCTCTGGGCCGCTTGCAGCAACCGCCCATATTCCTCCCGGCTCAGCTCCCGCTCCTCGGTGCAGTAGACCCGCTTTTGCACCTTCAGGGATTTGACCTTGCAGGATGTCAACCCCAGAAAGTCCAAAAAGCTGTGGATGCTGGCCCGCATGGAATTGATGGAGCGCACGGCGTACCTTCGCTCCTGGAGCTGCGTCTTATAGGCCAGGAGCAGTTCCTTTGTCACCGGTCTGTCCCCGGCAAACCGCCAGAAAGCTCCCACATCCCGCAGGTATTTCTCCACCGTTGCCGGACTCTTTTCCTCTTGGATCAGGTTTTGGCGAAAGGCCTGCGTTTTTTCCAGTGTGATGGTTTTCTTACCCATCGTACATTCCTCCCATGATTGGAATTCGGATGGGGATATTGTAGCGCATTTTTGGAAAAAAATAGCTTCCGGCGCAAGCAAAAAAAGCCCTCTGTATCCCATTCTCGGGGATACAGAGGGCTTTTTTACGACGGCGCAAGGAAGCAATACGGGGTTACAGATCTTCCTCCTGGGCAGGGACTTCTTTCTGGGCCAGGCCTGCCACATCGGACACCGGCATACTGAAGGCAATACCCTGGGCCTTCTTGGCCATGCCCATCTGCTTGTACAGGGCATTGAGAATCTGATCCCGCAGGGGCTTCTCCACCACCATCATCAGGATCTCCTTCTCCTCGTGGAGAGTAATGCCAAAGAAGGCAGCAGCCTCCGCCTTGGCAACGCCCCGGGCGTTGAGGATCGTGCCGCCCCGGGCACCGGCCTCCCGGGCCACATCCATGGCCTCCTCCGCGAAGCCCGCGTTGACGATGGCAAAAATCACTTCATGATTGTTCGTGGTCACGGTTCATTCCCCCTTTTTGCGTTGTAATTACTCAAGAATTGATACAGATTCACACCGATGACACTGCTCATCGGCACGGCAAAAGCAATGCCCTTGCCATTTTTAATGGTAGTGAATTTTTCCTCCAGGCAGTTCATGATCTCCTCCACCCGGTCCTCCCGGACAAAGCTCAAAATCACGGACTTGTGGATATTCAGGCCCAGCATCTCAATGAGCTCGGAGTTGGCAGTACCCAGGCCGCCGGTGACGACCTGGCAGTTCACCTCAAACTGGCTCAAAACATCCAGATAAAACTCCGTCTTGGAGCGATCCACCACGGTAAACAGAAGCTTCAGCTTCTTGATTGCGGATTCGTTGATTGCATTACCCATGGGTGCCTCCTTACATAAAAATGATGATCTGCTGATCGTCGGCATCCAGGATCCGCTTCATCGCCTGCCGCTCTCGGATCCGGTTCTCCAGGATCCCCTTGAAGCCCAGGAGCTGAATGGTGATCAGCGGGGCCATGGCCACCAGCGCCACCACACCGAAGGCATCATACAGCACCGCATCCGCCCCCTGGAGGGCAACGCAGGCACCAATGACAAAGGGTAGGATGAAGCCAGAAGTCATCGGGCCGGAGGCCGTGCCGCCGGAGTCGAAGGCAATGGCGGTATAGACCGGAGGAACGAACAGGGACAGCGCCAGGGACAGGAAGTAACCGGGGATCAGATAATACACCAGGGAGAAGTCGAAGATGATGCGCACCATAGCCAGAGCAATGGCTGCCGCCACACCCAGGCACAGGCCCCACATCATGGATTTCTTGGTGATGTAGCCGCCGGTGACCTCCTCCACCTGAACGGTGAGGACATGGATGGCCGGCTCCGCCATGACCACCAGCACGCCCATCAGGAAGCTCATCGCCACCAGCGCCGGGGCACTGAGCCGGGCCAGCTGGAGACCCAGCTTATAACCCACGGGCATGAAGCCCACATTCACTCCGGACAAAAACAGCACCAGGCCCAGATAAGTAAAGACCACACCCACGCCAATGCGCTTCAGCCGCCGGCCGGGGAGCTTGAGAAAGGCCATCTGGCACACCAGGAAGAACACCAGAATCAGACCCAGGGCCAGGGCCACTTCCCCGGCGGTATGGATCAATGCCTGGGCAAAGGCATCCAGGATATCCCCGCTGACGGTATAATCCGGCACCTGGTAAGTCAGGCTTCCCCCGGAGAAGATGCCCAGCACCAGCACCGCCATCACCGGGCCAACGGAGCACAGGGCGACCATGCCAAAGCTGTTCTCCTGGGAGCGGCGGTCACCCAGCACGCTGGAAATACCCACGCACAGGGCCATGATAAAGGGAACGGTGATGGGCCCGGTGGTCACACCGCCGGAATCGAAGGCCAGGGGCAGCAGGGCCTCTTTCCCGGAAACCACCAGGATCAGGGCCAGGCCGAACAGGCCCATGTAGCACAGCATGAGAATGCCGGACAGCTGCTTCTGGAACACAATGCGCAGCACACCTGCCAGGAGAAACAGCCCCACACCGGCACCCACCGCATAAATCAGCACCGTGCCGTTCATCACGGACTTGACCTGATTGGCCAGAACCTGCAGATCCGGCTCGGCAATGGTAATCAGCATACCCAGCGCGAAGCACACCGCCAGGAGCAGGCCCAGCTTGCGCTGTTTGGACAGACCCGAGCCCACATGGGTACCCATGGGGGTCATGGCCAGATCCGCACCCAGGTTGAACATACCCAGGCCCACCACCAGCAGCACCGCACCCACAGTAAAGGTCAGCAGTTCCTCCCGGCTCAGCTGGAACCAGGGCAGGAGGGCCATGAGGTAGACGATGGCCGTAATGGGCAGAGCGGAGGTCAGCGCCTCTTTGATTTTCAGCCACAATTCCTTCAAGTTTCATCACCTTTCTGTTATCCAAAGTATTTCCCATATTGTATCATAAAAAGCAGGGTTTTCCAACGGGATTTCTTTGAAATTTTTATGAATTTCCAAGAAAATAAAACCGGCTGCCACGGAAGTCAGATTTCCGTGACAGCCGGTTCTCAGCTGATCATTTGCGGTGTCAGATCTCCCGGGAGCTGTTGGGTGCTCCCGCAGGCCGGATAGGCGGAATAATCCCACACATAGCCCGCCATCTCAGCGTCACCGGCGGGGGCAAACCGGCCCCGCTGCTGGCAGCGGATCAGATCCAGGTGGTAATAGACGCCATCCACATAGATGATATTCCAGAACCAGGCCTCCCCGTCCCGGGTGCCGGAGATCACCTGGCAGGCGATACCGGCATTGTCGCACATTTCCCGATAGACCACCGCAAAGGCGCGGCTGTCTCCGGTGCCATGGCGCAGGAGGCTGTAGGCCGGGGTGATGGAGGAATCGTACTGATAGTCAAACCGTTCCATCAGGAAGGAGTAGACCATAGCATATTTCTCCGCCTCGGTATAGTCGCCCATGACGCTCAGCTCTGCCGCCCGGAATACCGTCTGGACATTGCTCTGCATTCCCCGCAGGGCATTGCGGCTGGTATGGTATGTAAATTTCAGCTCCACCATCCGTTCCAGCCCGGAATCGGGATACACCGCCTGGGTGACCTGGGGCACTTCCATGACCCACTGGGGGTTCTCGTCGGCATAGTCCCGGACGAACTGGACAAAATCCACCGCCTCATAGGCCTTCACCCGGAACACCACGGAATCCTGGCACTGATTCAGGGCCTCACCGATCAGGCTCTGGGCCGCATCCATATCCACCACCGTTTCGATCTGGCGCATCTGCGCCAGGGTGTAGCGATAGACGATATTCACCGCCAGAACATTCTTTCCGCCGTTGGTTCCCGGCTCGCAGGTGATCTCCTCCACAGCGTAGACACCCAGGGGATGATTCCGGGTGATGTAGCGAATGGCCATCTCCACATTGTTGGTCAGCCACCGGCGGTCAAAGTCCTCCACGGAGATCACCGCCGAATCCCGGCCATTTTCCACCAGGGACACCAGGGTATCCAGCAGCTGCTTGTAATTGGAAGCCGTCAGGGTCAGCTGGTCGGCGTGTCCGGTGTCCGGCTCCACAAACTGCACCGAGCTGTAGCCGCCGTCCATCCAGGTGCATCCCCCCAGAATCAGACACAGGGCCAGACCCAGGGCAAAAAGCCGTCGTTTCATGGCAGGGCCTCCTTACAACGCATCCTTGCTGTAGCGGGCGAAGCCGTCTCCCAGCACCTGATGGGCTTCCTGGACGATGATAAAAGCGTTGGGGTCCAGATTGGTCACCAGTTCCTTCAGCTCCGTCACCTGCTGCTTCTTCACCGCAGCCAGCACCACCTTCGTCTCCTTGCGGCTGTAGCTGCCCTCTCCGTTCAGGAAGGTCGCACCCCGGTCCAGCTTTTCCCCGATCTCATAGGCGATGCGCTCATACTCCGGGGAGATAATCAGGGCAACCTTGGAATAGTCGAAGCCATAGACCACCGCATCGATGACCTGGCTGGTGACGAACACGGCAATGCCAGTATACAGGGCCTTGGTCATATCGTGGAACACCAGACCCGTCAGGGCCACAACAAAGGCATCGAAATACAGAGAAATCTGGCCGATGGGCACATTCCGGTAGCGCAGCTTCAGCAGCCGCAGGAGAATATCCGAGCCGCCGGTGGAGCTGCCAAAGATGAACACGATTCCCAGGCCCAGACCGCAGAGGACACCGCCGTACAGGGCGCTGACCAGAGGTTCCGCCAGAGGCGTGGCATAGGGGGTAAGAAAATCGATCAGCACCGAGCTGAGGAACATCCCAAACAGGGAGCCGGCGAAGAATCGCTTGCCGATTTTCAACCCTCCCAGGATAAACAGGGGCAGGTTGATGACGATGGACACAATGCCCACGCTGCCCAGATGGGTCAGCTCCACCAGGGCCTGGGCCAGGCCGGAAATACCGCCGGCGTTCATATTATGGGGCTCCAAAAAGATGGCAAAGCCAATGGCAAAGATCCCGCTGCCCACAATGGTGGCCAGGATCCAGTTACACCGATTCCACAAAGTTTTCATAGGGGTCGCCTCCCAACGGTTCAGACTTCAAAGCTCTGCTGTTTTTCCTGGGAATCCTCCTGCCGCAACAGGGCTCCCGCGGCGGGAATGGTCTTGGTGCGGTAGCGGCTCTCGTTGGCGATGCCGCTGTCCGCCAGAGGGAGCAGCTGGGTCACCACAGCCTTCTTTTTCAGGCTCATCACCGCCACACCCTGGGTACTGCGGGTGGTCTTGGGGGCCAACTGGGCGGTGGAGAAGATCAGGCAGCGGCCGTCACTGGCGTAGATCGCCGCCTGGGCATCGCTGTCCAGGGCCAGGCATCCCACCAGGGGGCTCTTATCGCTGTAGGCACCGGTGAGCTTGCGCCGGTTGGTCTTGGTCTCATAGGCGGACAGAGGAACCTTAGCCACCTTGCCGTTTTCGAAGCAGAACAGCACGAAGCCCCGGTAATCCCCGAGGAACACCACATAACGCAGGCTCTCTCCCTGGTCGAAGCCCAGCTTCTGGGGCAGATAATCCCCCAGCAGAGACGCCTTGCTGTCCTCGAAATCGGAAAGGCGGGTCTTGTAGCACTGGAACCGGTCGGTAAATACCAGAAGCTCAGCCCGGTTGGTCGTCTCCCGGGACAGGAGCAAGGCATCCCCTTCCTTGAATTTCTGCTCACCGCTCATCCGCAGGGACTGGGCGGTGATCTTCTTCAGATAGCCCTCCCGGGACAGGAATACCGTCACGGGATAATCCGGGACCTCCTCGGTCTCCACCTCCAGCTCCGGCTGGACCGCATCGTAGATGATCTCCGTCTTCCGGGGCTGGCCGTATTTCTTGGCCACTGCCTCCAGCTCCTGGATAATCACCTGCTTGAGCTTCCGGGAGCTGGCCAGGGTATCGCGCATCTGGCCCACTTCCTTCTCCAGGTCGGAAATGGCCCGGGTCTGCTTCAGAATGTACTCCTTATTAATATTGCGCAGCTTGATCTCCGCCACATAATTGGCCTGGATCTCGTCGATCCCGAAGCCGATCATCAGGTTGGGGACGACCTCGCTCTCCAGCTCCGTCTCCCGGATGATGGCAATGGCCTTGTCAATGTCCATAATGATCCGTTCCAGGCCCTTGAGCAGGTGCAGCCGCTCCTCCTTCTTCCCGATTTGGAAGAACAGCCGGCGCTTGACGCAATCCGTCCGCCAGGCCGTCCATTCCTGGAGAATCTCCCCCACACCCATGACCCGGGGCATGCCGGCAATGAGGATGTTGAAATTACAGGGGAAGCTGTCCTGCAGGGGGGTCAGGCGCATGAGCTTCTGCATCAGCTTGTCCGGATCCACGCCCCGCTTCAGATCGATGGTCAGCT
>CAYRYT010000004.1:0-34481 GCA_964428625.1 uncultured Oscillospiraceae bacterium
TTCTGGGCTCCGTGCTGGCTGTCGGCGCGGTGATCCTGCTCATCACCAAGAAGCGAATGGGCAACATTGCCTGATTTTATTCCATAAACGGCTCCGACCCGGTGGGAATCCCCCACCGGGTCGGATACCATTTGATCCAATTTCCATCCATCATAACAAGCCTTCGGGAGGAACCTATGCTCAGTGGTAATATGTTGAAGGTCCTGGCAGCATTGTCCATGCTCCTGGATCATACCGGTGTGATCCTCTTTCCCCGGGTCGGCATTCTGCGGATCCTGGGGCGGATCGCATTTCCCATCTACGCCTATATGCTCGCCGAGGGCTGTGAGCGGACCCACAACAAGCTCCGCTATTTTCTGTCCGTGTTTCTCCTGGGGCTGGCGTGTCAAATCGTCTACTATTTCTATGACGGCGGCCAGATCCTGGGGATCCTCCTCACCCTTTCCTGCGGAATTCTCCTGATCTATGCCCTCCAGCGGCTGAAATCCGTCTGGTTCACCCCCGACTGCTCCCTGGGGGAGCGGTTCGCCGGGACGGCGGTTTTCCTCCTGGGCCTGGTGGTGCTGCTCCTCCTGAATATCACAGCGCAAACCTGGATTACGGGCTGTGGGGCTGCCTACTGCCGGTGTGGCCCAGTCTCCTGCGCCGGGGCGGTACCCATCCGCCCCAGTGGCTGACCCGTCTGGATCGCCGTCCCGTCCATATTCTGCTGTTGGGGTTGGGACTGCTCCCCCTGGCCCGGATATGCGGCGGCGTGCAGATCTATGCCCTGGCCGCCATTCCCCTGCTGCTCCTGTATTCCGGTAAGCGGGGAAAGTGGAAGATGAAATCCTTCTTCTACATCTTCTACCCCGCCCACATGGCCATCCTTGCTCTCCTCCAGCAGATTCTCTCCTGGTATAAATAAGCCGTTTCCGGGTATCCTAGGCCCATCCAGAATCTTTTGGGAGGAAATAATATGGATACTTTGGCACTTATTTTGTCCATCATCGGCTGTTTGAACTGGGGGCTTGTGGGGCTTTTCCGCTTCGATCTGGTGGCCTGGCTCTTTGGCGGCTCCGGCGCACTGCTCAGCCGGATCGTGTATATCCTGGTGGGGCTGGCGGGCCTGTGGTGCATCAGCCTGCTGGTGCGTAAGCCCATGGGGGACAATCCGTAACAAAAAATACATCCGCCCAGATGGTGCTGCGCGGATGTATTTTTTCATCCTTTACGCCAAAACCCGCCCGAACGAAGTGTTCGGGCGGGTTTTGCATTCCGTTCTCTTTGGGATCAATCGTGAACCCGGATAACGCAGGAGAAGGTCTCCCCATCCACCGTGGTGGAGACGGTGGTGGTGCCGGTACCTTCACCGATGACCCAGTTGCCGGAAACGCTGGCAACACTGCTATTCCCAACGGACCAGGTCACATCCATCACATTTCCGCTGCTATCTTTCAGCGTGAGGCGGAACTCCTCCCCCAAGGAAAGGGTCACATCGGTGTGGCTGATGGTATAGGGCCCGGAATGGTCGGGTGTCTGGCTGTTATCGGAGGAGCCGGTAGACTCCGTGGTGCTCTTGAAGTTGCAGCGAATGACACAGCTGACTTCCTTGCCATTGTACTTCACCCGGACGGTGGTCATGCCGCCGCCCACGGCGGTCACAACACCCTTTTCAAAGGTCGCAACGGATTCATCATCGGAGCTGAACTCCACGGAGGCAACGCTGGTCGTGCCGTCGTACAGCTTCCAGGAGTCCCCCTGGTTGGAGAAGGTGATATCATCCCGGTTCAGGGAGATGCTGCCGAAGGGTGCGGAAGTCTCCGGGGCAGTCGTCTCGGGAGCCGTCGTTTCAGGGGCGGTGGTCTCCGGGGCCGTGGTCACGGGGGTGGTGCCGGTGGGATCCACACCCTGGCCAAAGGCACAGACAACGGTGCAGGTCTTGGTCACGGTGCCGCAGGTGATGGTGATGGTGGCGGTACCGGGGCCAACGGCGGTGACCTTGCCCTTCTCGGTGACAATGGCCACGGAAGGATCGCTGGTGGTATAGGTCACTACATCCTTGGTATCCGCAGGAACGGGCACCACATTCAGCAGCCAGGCACGGCCCTGGGTATCCAGGGCGATCTGCTCATCCTGCATGATCAGATCCACGCAGGCACCGGCATCGGCGGTGGTGCTGTCGGTCTGACCGGCACCGGCAGTCGTTTCCTCCCCGAAATGAAACACGGGCGTGAAGAACCGCAGGCCGATATAGGCAGCCACGCAGATGATCGCAGCCAGGAGGATCAAAATCACCACGGTGAGGGTATTGTCCTGACGCTTCGCTCTGGGCTTGGCAGGAGCAGTTTCCCCCTCGGTCTTGGGCTTGGCGGGACGCTGGGACATGGGAACGGGCTGGGCCTCCAGATTCTGGGCCTTGTTGCGCTTGCGGACATTGGACTTGGAGAAACGCCCGCCTTTGACATAAGTATAGCCGGCGGAGCCGTTCTGACCGCCGTTATCGCCATCGGTGCCATTCACCCCCGCAGGACTGGCGCAGCCGCAAATGGGGCACTGGGCAGCTGTCTCCGGGTAGCTGGTACCGCATACTTCGCAAATGATCTTACTCATAAATAACCTCCGATCCGGCGTGAAGGGGGCTGCACGCCTTCTTTCTCACCGATTATATCATTTCTTGTAGAATAAAACAACTACAAACCTGTTGCATTTTTTGTAATTTTATTTTATCATATAAGCAAAACCAAAAAAGGAGGCGATGGATTTGTCAGAACCGAAGCTGATCCGTCCCATGCTGGATGGTTTCGCCATGGGCCAGAGTATCAGCAGTCATCACGGTGTCCAGTGTTACCCGGCTATGCCCGGCGACTCTGACAGAAGATATATCGTCAAAATCATTTCCATTCCCGCATCGCCGGTGCAAATGGAGGCCCTGCTTCTCAGCGGTGCCTGTGCCAACCGGGAAGCGGCACTGGGTTATTTCAAAGATTTGGCAGATGGTGTTGGCGAGGAAGTCCAGATCCTGAAAAATCTGGCCCGCCTGGAGGGTTTCCTCCCCTATGAAGACTTCCAGATTGAACCCCACGAGGACGGCTCAGGCTACGATGTCTATTTGCTCAGCCCCTACCGCCGTTCCCTGGCCAAGCATTTTGAGAAGAAGCCCATGACCCATTTGGCCGCAGTCAATCTGGGCCTGGATCTGTGTGCGTCCATGGCGGTGTGCCGCCGGGCAGGGTTCCTGTATGTGGACCTGAAGCCGGAGAATATCTTCGTGTCCGAGGACAACGAATACCGGGTCGGTGACCTGGGCTTCATCCGCCGGAAGTCCCTGAAATACGCTTCCCTTCCGGATAAATACCGCAGCGCCTATACGCCGCCGGAGATCAGCGATGCCATGTCCGATCTCCACGAGACCATGGATATTTATGCCATTGGCCTGATCCTCTACCAAGCCTTCAACGGCGGCGAGCTGCCCTTTGACCCGGCGGATCCCCAGCCTGTGACCCAGCCCCCTCTGTACGCAGATTATGAGATGGCGGAGATCATTATGAAGGCCTGCGCCCAGGATCCCCAGGAGCGCTGGCCCGATCCCATCGCCATGGGTCAGGAGCTGGTGGCCTACCTGCAGCGCAACACCGTCAACGATACCCCCATCATCCCCCAGTGCGAGCCTCTGACGGAAGAAGTACCGGACGATGTAGCGATGGATGAGGATACGGAGTCTGCGGAAGGCGACCAGGCCCCGGAAACGGCTGAGGACACTCCCGCCTCCCAGGAAGAAGCGGATGACGCCGAGGGAATTGCCCCCGAGGCTGTGGCTGACCCGGAATCCCCGGAGATGCCCGAGGAAAACGCCCCCGCAGAGGAGGATGCCGCAGATCTGAGCTTCCTGGATGCCATGGTATCCGACGATACTACCCCCGATGCCCAGCCCCAGGAGGATGTGACCTACGAGGAGCTTTCCCAGGATGCTTCCGACATTCTCTCCATGGCCGATGATCTCATTGCCCATGAGACTCCGGAGCCGGTGATTGCCCCGGAGCCCATCGATGTGCCAATGCCCGACCCCGTGGAGCCGGAAGCAGAACCGGAGGCACCCGCTGATGTGCCGGAGGATGCTCCTGCCCAATCAGAATCTGCGGATGAGGACACTTCCGAGACCGGAGAGGAAGCCCCGGAACCGGAGTCCGAGACCGCCCCGGCAGAGGATGGAAATTCTGCCTCTGATGAGGACGACGAGGATGAGGAAGAAACCGTCGCCACCCCCAACTGGAAAAAGGTTCTCATCGGTCTGGTTTGTCTGCTGCTGGCGGCAGCCCTGGTAGCCGGTGCCTACACCTTCTACAACAACTACTATCTCCAGTCCATCGAAGACCTGCAAATCGAAGGCCAGGAGAATTCCCTCACCGTGCGCCTGGATACCCAGGTGGATCCCTCCCTGCTCCAGGTCACCCTGAGCAGCGCCTATGGCCACAGCCAGACCGGCAAGGTGGAAAACGGCGTGGTCACCTTCCAGGATCTGGTGCCCAACACCATGTATAACATCCAGGTCAGCGTGGACGGCCTGCACAAGCTGGTCGGCCAGACCTCCGGCAGTTACACCACTCCCCGGCAGACCAACATCGTCTCCTTCTCCACCACCGCCGGCTCCGAGGATGGCTCCGCCATTTTCAGCTTCACCATTGACGGTGAGGAGCCCACGGGCTGGGTGCTGGAATATGAGACCGAGGGGGAAAACACCCGCACGGTTAGCTTCACCGGCCATATGGTCACGGTGAACGGCCTGACCATGGACAAGACCTACACCTTCCGGCTGAAAGCCGCCTCCGATATGTATTTGGTGGGCAACGACACCCTGAACTACACGGTCACGGAGCTGATCTATCCCCAGGATCTCACCGTCACCGCCTGCGGCAGCGAGGGCCTGACCCTGGTCTGGGCTGCCCCCCAGGATACGGCGGTGGAGAGCTGGACGGTGCACTGCTACAATGACACCGGCTATTCCCAGCTGGTAACCACCCAGGATACCACCCTGACCCTGACGGACATCGATCCCACCCAGGCCTACAATGTGGAGGTTTCCGCGGCGGGCATGACGGTCAGCGCCAAGGCTTATGTCAGCGCCAATTCCACCACCATTTCCAACATCCAGAGCAGCCAGAGCCAGGCTACCTCCCTCTCCCTGAGCTGGGATGCCTCCGTAGCTGTATCCCAGGAGGGCTGGCTGGTGATGTACGCCACCGATGGCGGTGAGGCCCAGGTGGTCCGTACCCAGAGCAATGGGGCGACCCTGGCGGTGATTCCCGGCGAGCACTACACCGTGACCATTCAGGCAGCCGACGGCTCCACGGTCTTTGACGGCCAGTGGGAGACTACCGTCCCGGCTGCGGAATCCTTCACGGGCTACGGTGTCACCTCCGACTGGATGACCTTCCGGATGTGCCGCCAGCCTGACAAGTCCGGCTGGGATCACTACGATGTGTCCACGGAGGATTACACCAGCACCTTCACCCCCGGTGAGAAGGCCGCCTTTGTAGTGCAGCTCAGCCGGAAGTACAATACCTCCTCCGACGAGATTACTTCCCTCTTTGTCATCCGGGACAGCAACGGCGGGATCGTATCCACCAACACCTCCTCCAGCACCTGGACGAATATGTGGTACAAGTATTACTGCGAGCTGGATATCCCCGCTCTGCCGGAGACCCCCGGTACTTACACCATCAGCCTCTATTTCAACGGCATGATCGCCCATCAGCAGAGCTTTACCATTTCCTGAGTCTTTCACACGGCCGCAGACGCGGCCGTGTGTTTTTTCGGAAAGCGTGGAATCGGAACTTTATTCTTGCATTTCTTCCGATAGCGTGGTACAATTTATGGGAACAATCCCATGAACACTTCCCATGTTGACGAATTGCCCGCCCACGGTGGCCTGGGTTGATTTGTGCTGAGAGTCACTGCCGGGACCTTGATCAGAAGTATTTTCAGCCGCCGCACAGGATTGCGCCTGTGGGGCTTTTTTTGTTAGGAGAGATCGACCATGATCGCAGTATTAAAGCCGGATGCCACACCCAAGCAGACCGACCATCTGGTGGCCTGGCTCCGTTCCCTGTCCTTGGATGTCCATATTTTCTCCGGGAAGGATATGACAATCCTAGGCCTGATCGGGGATACCACCCAGGTGGATATGGAGCTTCTGGGTAGCTTGGAGATCGTTGCCTCCGTCCAGCGGGTGTCCGAGCCCTTCAAGCAGGCCAACCGGAAGTTCCACCCCCAGGATACCATCATCCCCCTGGGGGATGTCCGGGTAGGCGGCGGGTATTTTGCCCTCATCGCCGGGCCCTGCTCCGTTGAATCCGAAGCCCAGATCATTGCCGTGGCCCAGGCCGTGAAGGATGCGGGAGCCGACCTGCTCCGGGGCGGTGCCTTCAAGCCCCGCACCTCCCCCTATGACTTCCAGGGGATGAAAACCGACGGCATCCGCCTCCTGCTGAAAGCCAAGGCCCAGACAGGTCTGCCGGTGGTGACGGAAATCATGAATATCTCCACCCTGGAGCTTTTTGCTGATGTTGATCTCATTCAGGTGGGAGCCCGGAATATGCAAAATTTCGACCTTTTGCGGGAGTTGGGCCGCAGTGACAAGCCCATTCTCCTCAAGCGGGGGCTGGCCAATACCCTCCAGGAGCTGCTGATGAGCGCCGAACACATCATGAGCCAGGGAAATCAGCGGGTCATCCTCTGCGAGCGGGGGATCCGCACCTTCGAGACCTATACCCGCAACACGCTGGATCTATCCGCCGTGGCCGCCCTCCGGGAGCTGAGTCACCTTCCCGTGATTGTGGATCCCAGCCATGCCACCGGCAGGGCCCGGCTGGTGCCCCCCATGGCCCTGGCAGCTACGGCTGCGGGCGCGGATGGCGTGATGATCGAGGTTCACAACGATCCTGCCCATGCCCTGTGCGACGGTGCCCAGTCCCTGACACCGGAGCAGTTTACGGATCTGAGCCACCGGATCCGTCGTCTGCGGGAGGCCATGGTATGACCGTAGATGTTCACGCTTCCCGGGACTATCCGGTCCATATTGCCCCCGGCCTTCTGACCACCCTGGGGCGGCAGGTTGCCGATCTCTGTCCCGATGCCGGCAAGGCCGTCATCGTCAGCGACAGCCATGTATGGCCTCTCTATGGCCGGCAGGCATCCCAGTCCCTGGCCCAAGAGGGGCTGGTAGTCCTGTCCTATATCTTCCCCGCCGGAGAGGCCAGTAAGAACAGCCAAACCTATTTGGATCTTTTGAATTTCCTGGCCCGGGAACGGGTCACCCGGTGGGATGTCCTGATTGCTCTGGGCGGCGGTGTGGTGGGAGATCTCACGGGCTTTGCCGCCGGAACCTATCAGCGGGGCATGGCCTATATCCAGGTGCCCACCACAGTACTGGCTGCCGTGGATTCCTCGGTCGGGGGGAAAACCGCCATTGACCTCCCCGCCGGGAAAAACCTGGCCGGGATCTTTTGGCATCCTCGGCTGGTGCTGTGCGACACGGACACCCTGGATACCCTCCCCCGGGAGGTTTTCCGGGATGGCTGTGCGGAAATCGTGAAATATGCCATTCTCTATGACCCGGAGCTGTTTTCCCACCTGGCCCAATCCGGCCTGGATTTTCACCGGGAAGGG
This sequence comes from uncultured Oscillospiraceae bacterium, assembly GCA_964428625.1. Taxonomy (GTDB): domain Bacteria; phylum Bacillota; class Clostridia; order Oscillospirales; family Oscillospiraceae; genus Faecousia. The sequence goes on from CAYRYT010000004.1 coordinate 7,648, forward strand.
GTGATCCACCGCTGTGTGGAGCTGAAGCGGGATGTGGTTGCCCTGGACGAATTTGACACCGGCCTTCGGCAAAAGCTGAATCTGGGCCACACCCTGGGCCATGGCATTGAGGCCCTCAGCGACTACAGAATCTCCCACGGCAGTGCGGTAGCCATGGGCCTGGCCACCATCGCCCGGGGTGCCCAGGCAATGGGCCTTTGTGATAGAGAAACCACCCATAGAATCCTGACGATTCTGGATCGTTTTGGTCTGCCCAGCCATGCACCCTGCCGTGCCCAGGCCCTCTATCAGGCTGCCCTCTCTGACAAAAAACGAAATTCCCAGGGCATTACCCTGGTCATTCCCCAGGCAATCGGGTCGAGCATTCTGCGCCCCTCCTCCCTGGAGGAGCTTTTTACCTTGATACAGGCAGGTCTTTGATATGGATCTACTTCTTCACCCCCGGGCCCTGTCCGGTGACCTTACCATCCTGCCCTCCAAATCTCTGGCCCACCGCTATTTGATTCTGGCCGCCCTGGCCCAGGGGGAAACGACCATCCTCTGTCCCCAGACCAACCGGGATATGGAGGCTACTGCTGCCTGCCTGAACGCCCTGGGAGCCGGAATCACCCGGGCGGAGGAAGGCTTTCATGTGCGACCCATTGACCGTCTTCCGGAAAAAGCGGAGCTCCCCTGCCGGGACAGCGGCTCCACCCTCCGGTTTCTTCTGCCGGTGGTTGGGGCACTGGGCGTGGAAGGAACCTTCCATCTGGAAGGAAGACTCGCACAGCGCCCCCTGTCCCCTTTGAGGGAGGAGATGAATCGGATGGGGTGTTTCATCGGCCGGCCGGATCCTTCGGCTGTGCGGTGCCGTGGACGGCTGAGAGCGGGAGAATATCATCTGGATGGCTCCGTTTCCAGCCAGTTTCTCACCGGCCTCATGCTGGCCCTGCCCCTGATTCCCGGACACGCCACCCTCACCGTTCTGGGGGAACCGGCATCCAGACCGTACCTCGACTTGACCCGGGAGGCACTGGATCGATTCGGCGGCGGGCCATACCGTTCCCCGGGCAAAATCTCGGTGGAAGGCGATTGGAGCAATGCAGCCTTTTTCCTGGCCGCCAATGCTCTGGGTAGCAGCATCCGCCTTCACGGCTTGCAGGACAGCTCCCGTCAGGGAGACCGGTTCGTAACCCGGCTTCTTCCTGCCCTGACCCAGGGAACCCCCACCATTTCCGCCTGGGATATTCCCGACCTGATCCCCATTCTTGCAGTCACGGCAGCCGTCTGCTACGGCGCTGTCTTTACCCATATCCACCGGCTGCGGTGGAAGGAGTCTGATCGTGTCGCCGCTATTGTGGACATGATCCAGGGTCTTGGCGGTTCGGCTCAGGCCGATGGGGACACCCTGCGGATCGGGGGTACCGGGCTTACCGGGGGAACGGTGGACGGCAGAAACGACCATCGTATCGTCATGGCCGCTGCCATCGCCTCCACCCTATGCCGGGAGCCGGTGATTATCCTGGGTGCCCAGGCCACAGAAAAATCCTATCCCCAGTTTTGGCAAGATTTTGCCGCTTTAGGAGGAAACTATGAGCAGCACCTTCGGTGAAAATCTGAAATTGTCTATTTTTGGCCAATCCCATGGCCCGGCCGTCGGCATGGTTCTCGACGGCATTCCCGCGGGGCTTCCCGTGGACATGGATGCCCTCTGTGCCTTCCTGGCCCGGCGGGCCCCTGGCAGCAGTCCCCTCACCACGCCCCGGAAGGAGTCGGATCGCCCGGAGTTTCTGGGCGGTATTGTGGATGGCTTCACCTGCGGCGCACCCATTGCAGCAATGATCTCCAATTCCGATGTCCGGTCCCGGGATTATCAGGGCCTCGACCATTCTCCCCGCCCCGGCCACGGGGATTATACCGCCCAGGTCAAATACGGCGGCTTCCAGGACAGTGCCGGTGGCGGACACTTCTCCGGGCGGCTCACCGCCCCCTTGTGCGTGGCCGGCGGTCTGTGCAAGCAGTGGCTGGAAGAGATGGGAATTTCTGTCCATGGCCGGATCGCCTCCATTGGCCCCATCCGGGAGGATTTTGCCCCGGAAGTGCTGGCGCAATTGCTTCCCACCCTGCCCCAGGACTTTCCCGCCGGAGCCAGAGCACCGGAAATGCGCCGGGAAATTGAGACCGCCCGTGCCCAGGGGGACAGTGTGGGCGGGGTGATCCAATGCGGTATATTCGGCATTCCCGCCGGGATCGGAGAACCAATGTTCGGCGGCGTAGAAAATCGCCTGGCCCAAATCCTCTTTGGCATTCCAGGGGTCAAGGGGCTGGAATTCGGGGACGGCTTTGCCGCTGCCGCAAGCCGCGGCAGTGATAGCAATGATCCCTTCCTCCGGGAAAACGGTTCCATCCGAACCCGAACCAATCACTGCGGCGGAATTCTCGGAGGAATTTCCAACGGAATGCCCGTTGTATTCCAGGTTGCCCTGAAACCCACCCCCTCCATTTCCCTGCCCCAGGATACAGTGGATCTGGAAACCGGCGATTCCGTCACCCTGCACCTGAAGGGGCGGCACGACCCATGTATCGTGCCCCGGGCTGTGGCTGTGGTGGAGGCCGCGGCAGCCCTGGCTCTGTATGATCTGATCCTGGGCAACACCCAAACCAACAGGAGGAAATAACCATGGATATCCAAGACCTTCGGGGTCAGATTGACGACATTGACCGCCAGCTGGTATCTCTCTTTGGCCGTCGCATGGCAGTGGCCGCCCAAATCGCCGCATATAAGGCTGACCACAGTATGGCCGTCCATGTTCCCGCCCGGGAGCGGGAGGTGCTGGAGCGGGTCTCCCAGATAGCCGGGCCGGAGCTGGCCCGGGACAGCCGGACCCTCTATTCCTTGATTTTTGAGTTGAGCCGGAGCTACCAAACCCGCCTTTCCGGGGCTGTCAGCCCCCTGTATGCCCAGATTTCCCAGGCAATCTCCACCACCTCCCCCCTGTTCCCGCCGTCACCCATGGTGGCCTGCCAGGGCGTGGAGGGTGCCTATTCCCAAATTGCCTGCGAGAAACTGTTCCGGGAGCCCAACATCCTCTATGTGAAGAACTTCGACAGCGTCTTTCAGGCAATTGACCAGGGCCTGTGCCACTACGGTGTGCTTCCCCTGGAGAATTCCACCGACAGCTCCGTGAAGAAAATTTACGATCTGCTGATCCGGCACCGTTTTTCTATTGTCCGGGCCTATCGTCTGAAATTGGATCATAATCTTCTGGCCAATGCGGGGGCCAGTCTGGGCACGATCCGGGAGATCTACTCCCATCAGCAGGCCATCAACCAGTGTACGGAGTTCCTCCGGGCATTCCCCAGGGTGAAGCTGATCCCCGTGGAGAATACGGCCACTGCCGCCCAGCTGGTCGCCACTTCCGGCCGTACCGATGTGGCCGCCCTTTCCAGCCGGGGCTGCGCCCGGCTGTACGGTTTGACCTGCCTGGCATCCTCCGTCCAGGACAAGGGCAGTGACCGTACACGCTTTATCTGCGTGAGCAAGAACCTGGAAATCTATCCCGGGTCAGACCGCACCAGTCTGATGTTGGTGCTTCCCAACCGCCCAGGTGCGCTGTACCGGGTACTGGCCCGGCTGTACGCCCTGGGGATCAATGTGATCAAGCTGGAATCCCGGCCCATGGCGGAACGGGAATCGGATTATATGTTCTACTTTGATCTGGAAACCTCCATCTATTCCCCGGAATTCCCCCGTCTTATGGGTGAATTGGAGGATCTTTGTGAGGAATTCCGGTATTTGGGTAGTTATTTGGAGGTGGTGTGATGAAATGTGGCTTATTGGGGCGAAAGCTGGGGCACAGCTATTCTCCGGAGATCCACGCCTATCTTGCCCGGTATGATTACGGCTTTTTTGAAAAAGAACCGGAGGAGCTGGCGGATTTTCTCCTTCATGGGGACTGGCATGGCATCAATGTGACCATTCCCTACAAGAAAACCGTCATCCCCTATTGCCAGGAGCTGACCCAGACCGCCCAGCGTCTGGGTGCGGTGAATACCATCATCCGGCGCAGCGACGGCAGCCTTCTGGGCCATAATACGGATTATTTCGGTCTTTCCTATGAGCTGCTGCGCAGCGGGCTGAAGGTCGGCGGCAAGAAGGCGCTGGTGCTGGGCAGCGGCGGCGCTTCCAATACCGCCGTGGCCATTTTGGAGGAGGCCGGGGCCCAGGTGGTGGTGATCTCCCGTTCCGGGGAAAACAACTACACCAATTTGGACCGGCACCGGGATGCCAGCGTTATCGTCAACGCCTCCCCCGTGGGAATGTTCCCGGAAGTGGGGCAGTGCCTGGTGGATCTGGATGCCTTCCCAAAGCTGGAGGGTGTCCTGGATGTGATTTACAACCCCGCCCGGACTCAGATCCTCCTGGAGGCAGAGAAGCGGGGGCTTGTCGCCATTAACGGTCTGTGGATGCTGGTCGCCCAGGCCAAGGAGACTGCCGAATGGTTCACCGGCCATCCCATTCCGGATGACCTCATTGTAAAATGCCATGGGAATCTGCGCTATCAGACGGAGAATATCATCCTCATCGGTATGCCCGGCTGCGGAAAATCCACGGTGGGTCGTCATGTTGCCCAGCTCACCGGTCGTTTCTTCGTGGATATTGACGAAGAAATTGAAAAAACGGCAGGAAAGACCATCCCCGAGATTTTCGAACAGGATGGCGAGGAGGCCTTCCGCCGGATGGAGACGGCGCTGCTGGCGGAATTCGGCAAGGAATCCGCTCTGGTGATCTCCACCGGGGGCGGCTGTGTCACCCGGGAGGAAAATTATCCCCTGCTTCACCAGAACGGCGAGATTTTCTGGCTGGACCGGAACATTTTCCTCCTGCCCACAGAGGGCCGTCCCCTGTCCCGGCTGACCCAGGTGGATGAAATGTATCACACCCGGAAGCCCATGTACCGGCGCTTCGCTGACCATATCGTGGACAACAACAGCACCGGGGAATATGCCGCCCACCGCATCGTGGAGATCACGAAGGAGCTGCCATGAAAATTCTGGTCATCAATGGGCCCAATCTGAACCTTCTGGGGCTGCGGGAGCCGGCAATCTACGGCTCCCGGTCCTATGGGGATCTGCTTGCCCTCCTGGACGATACCGCCCGGCAGGAGAATGTCCAGGTCGATGTGTTTCAGTCCAACCACGAGGGGTGCCTGGTAGACCGGATCCAGGAGGCCTACGGGATCTATGACGGCATCGTCATCAATCCCGCCGCCTATACCCACACCAGCATTGCCATTCTCGATGCCCTCAAGGCCGTCGCTATCCCGGCGGTGGAGGTCCACATTTCCCAGGTGGACGCCCGGGAGCCCTTCCGCCGGGTCTCCTACCCGGCTCTTGCCTGCATCCACACCATTCAGGGCCACGGGCTGGAAGGATACCGGGAGGCGATCCGTTACCTGAAAGCCTATTTGACTGGCCCATCCCCGGATATGTAAAAATCCCCCTTTGTGGTTTCCGTTCCACAAAGGGGGATTTTTTATTCGACCGATTTCAGCGCTTCGGCCATGTTGATCTTATCCAGCTTGAAATAGAGAATGCAGTCCACGATCACGGCGGAGGCAAAGGTCAGCACCACAGACCACAGGTAGCTCTCCGGGAGCACCCGGGCCTGGAACCAAACCATGTCCACCTTGATCTGGCTCATCACAAAGGCCAGCAGGGCATTTCCCCCCGCCAGGCCGCACAGCGCGCCCATGGCGGTGAGGATCAGATTCTCTTTGAACACATAGGCGGCAGACTCTCCGGCATTGAAGCCCAGCACCTTGATGGTGGCAATTTCCCGAATACGCTCGTTGATGTTGATATTGGTCAGATTGTAGCACACCGTAATGCCCAGCAGGCCGGCACAGACCACAACGACCACCACGATCAGATCCATGGCTCCCAGCATATCTCCCACCAGGGCGGCAATGTCCTCGTTGATGGATACGCTGAGCACGCCTTCGCAGCCGCTGACCTTGGTGCCGGCGTAGTGGGGATCCTGATCCTGCCCCACCTTCAGGTAAGCCATCTGGGCCAGGGGCACCGTGTCCCACTGCTGCGCCAGGGTCTCCGGAGAGACGATGACATAATTATAGACATGGTTATCGTAGATACCGGTAATCGTTACCGTCAGCTCCTGCATCTGGCTGTCCCGGAGGGTCAGGGTATCCCCCACGGACACGCCCATCCGCTCAGCGGTACCCACGCACAGCAGGGCCTCGCCGGGACCGGGCGCCGTGAGCTGCGTATCGCCGGTGTGGAAGTCTATGTAGTCAGCAATGGTGCTGTCGGCGCAGATCATCACGATCTCATTGGTGATATCCCGGAACTGGGCAGTGACGCTGCTCTGGTAGACGAAGAGGATATCATCCACGGAATCCTCCAGCTCCCGGGTAAAGGAAACCTGCTGCTCCGGTGTCTGGCCGTCGCTGAACCGTACCTCCATATCGTAGCGGGTCACTTCCTCATACTGGATATTGACGATATCCGTTATGGAGTCCTTCACGCCGAAGCCGGTGACCAGCAGTGCGGTACAGCCGCCGATACCCACCATCATCATCAGCAGCCGCTGGCGGTAGCGGAAGATATTGCGCAGGGTCACCTTATTCAGGAAACTGATATGCTTCCAGAAGGGCAGGTATTCCAGCAGAATCTTCCGGCCGGAGGTGGGTGCCTTGGGACGAATCAGCTCCGCAGGAACCTCCCGCAGCTCCATCCGGCAGCAGTACCAGGTCACAGCCAGAGTCACGGCGGTATAGATCACCACCACGGCGGCGCACAGGCCCCAATCCAGCCGCAGCTCCAGCACGGGGGTCAGATTCAGGATGATGCCATAGGCCTCCCACAGGATCATGGGGAAGACCACACTGCCTACAGCAACGCCAAGACCGGAGCCAAGGACCGCGGCACTGCCGGCATAGGCCAGGTATTTGCCGATAATCGCCCCATTGCCATAGCCCAGGGCCTTCAGCGTGCCGATCTGGGTACGCTCCTCCGCAACCATGCGGGTCATGGTAGTGATACACACCAGGGCGGCAATGAGCAGGAAGAAGGCCGGGAACACCCGGGACACACCGGCGACGATATCGGAATTGGAATTGACGGAAATATAGCCCACATTGGTATTCCGGTCCAGGAGGTACAGCTGAGGCTCTTTCATATCTGCCAGCTGGCGGCGGCCGTCATCCAGCTCCGCCTTTGCGTCGTCCAGCTTCGCCTGGGCATCAGCCAGCTCCCGAAGGATCTCATGACGCTGGGTATTGTATTCCTCCCGTCCGGCGTCCAGCTCCTTCTGGGCCACTTCCAGAGCTTCCAGACCGGCCTCCAGCTCTGCCCGATTGACATCCAGCTCCTTCTGGCCCTGTTCCAATTGGGCCTGACCGTCGGCCAGCTGGGCCTCCGCATCGGCAAATTGCTGATCGGCCTGCTTCTGGCTGTTTTCCAGCTCCAGGAAGCCGTCCTCGATCTGGGCCAGAGCAGCATTCAGGGTTTCCCGGGTGGCCACAAGCTCAGCCTTCTGGCTTTCCAAGGTTTCCTTCTGGGCATACAGCTCCGCCAGCATGGCGGTGTATTCCTGCTGATTGGCTTCCAGCTCGGCCAACTGGGCTTCGTATTCCGCCTTTTTGTCCCGGGCTTCCTGGAGGCGGGCCTCCGCCTGGGCGATCTGCTCCGGGTCAGCCTCGGGATTCTCCTTCAGCCGATCCAGGGCAGACTGTGCCGCGTCGATGGTCACATCCATCACATTCACCAGGGATTTTACCACATTGACGGTGATTTCCAGGGTTTGCAAGCCGCTTTCCAGCTGGGAAATGCCGTCATTGATCTGCACCAAACCATCGTTGATTTGGGTCAGGCCGCTCTCCACCTGGCGCAGGCCGTCATTCACCTGGCGGTAATTCGCCGTCAGCTCTGCGGAGACCTGAGCGATCTGCCGGTAGGCATCGGCCTTGGCCTGGGCCAGCTCCTGACGGGACTGAGCCAGGGTAAGACTGTTTTCATCCAGGAGCTTCTGGGCATCCTCCAGCTGGGTCTGGCCATCCAGGAGCAGCTGCCGGTTGGCATCCAGCTCCGTCTGCCCGTCATCCAGCTGCTTCAAAGCCTCTGTCAGGCCGTCCATGGCCTCCTGGCGGCCGTCCATGAATTCGGCAACACCTTCTTCGTATTCCGCCAACCCCTCGTCCAGAGCCTCCTGGGCTTCGGCATAAAGCCGGTCGTACCGGTTCTGGGCCAGGGGCTTCAGCTGGGGCTCCAGCGCATCGGCCAGATCCTCCATAGCCCGGTCATAGGCATCGGTATACACCGTATGGGACCCTTCCAGGGTCACATGGATCTCCGTATAATAGTCCACATCGAAGGCTTCCAGGGGCAGGTAGAGGTAGGTGGTAACGGTACCGTTGCCCAGGGTAGTGGTGCCCCGGTTCATATCCATGAACAAGGGAGTACTGATATAGCCCACCACGGTGAAGGTCCGCTGGGTCAGGCTGTCCAGGGTATCCGCCTCATTTCCCTCCGAGATGGTATAGGTGCTGCCCAGCACGGCATCTCCCACATTGGAGCCATCCGCCAGGCATTCGTTGGCGGCCTGAGGCAGCCGCCCTCCCAGCAGGCGCACTTGATCCAGGGTCTGGGGGATGGCATAGAGCTTATACACGCCCTCCCGGCCATCCTCCCGGCTGGCGATCACATCCATGGTGATCACGCCTTCCGCTTCTTCCACCCCTGCCATGGTCTTCACCGCGTCCACCTGGTCCGGATCCCAGCCATAGGTACTCAGCAGCCGCAGGTCGAACATCCGCTGGTCGTCCATGTACTTCTGGCCTGTTGCCACCATATCGGACTTGGTGGTGCGCAGGCCAACGAACATGGCAGCGCCCAGGGCGATGATCAGCACGATGGCCACATACCGGGTGATGGAATTGCGGATGGTCTGGGTCAGATTCTTCCCCATCACATTTTGTTTCATTACCATTCCAGCTCCGTTACATCCACAGGATTTTCATTGATCTTCTGGGAGGCTACCGTGCCATTCTTCACCCGGATCACCCGGTCGGCCATAGCCGTCAGGGCATTGTTGTGGGTGATGATGATGACGGTCATTCCGGTCTTGCGTCCCGTATCCTGGAGGAGCTTGAGAATCGCCTTACCGGTCTGATAGTCCAGGGCACCGGTGGGCTCATCGCACAGCAGGAGCTTGGGATTCTTGGCCAGGGCACGGGCAATGGCCACCCGCTGCTGCTCACCACCGGACAGCTGGCTGGGGAAATTCTTGGCCCGCTCTTCCAGGCCCACATCCCGCAGCACCTGGGCCGCGTCCAGAGGTTGCTTGCAGATCTGGTTGGCCAGCTCTACATTTTCCAGGGCCGTGAGATTGCCCACCAGATTGTAAAACTGGAACACAAAGCCCACATCGTGGCGGCGGTATTCCGTCAACGCTTTCCGGTTCATAGCGGAAATCTCCCGGCCATCCAGGAGTACCCGGCCCTGGGTCAGGGTATCCATCCCCCCCAGGATATTCAGCAGCGTGGTCTTACCGGCACCGGAGGGCCCAACGATCACCACCAGCTCCCCCTTCTCCACCTGAAAGGTGGCATCGTGGAGGGCTTGGATCTCCACGGAGCCCATGTGGTAGGTCTTCCCCACCCCTTCAAATTCTACAAAAGCCATGGCTTTCACCTCAAAAATTCAAATTCAGAGAAATTATACCACACTCCCCCGGGGAAAGGAATAACAAACTATGAACTTCCGAAAAAAAGAACCCCGGGGACCTTCGGAATCTGCTCCGAAAGGCCCCAGGGCTATTTTCAAGAAGTTATACGCCGTATTCGGCCCAGTAGGTGTCCCACAGGCCGTCAAAGTCCCAGGAATCAGAGGGGAACACCACATTGCGATCATTGATCATCGCCACATGCATACCGAAGAGGAGAACGGCGCTGTTCCCCTCCCCGTCCGTAAAGGTGACCCGATACTGCCAGGCATCCTCCACCCAACCCCCGTGATGATAGCCGGCGGCATTCACATCTTCCAGCATCCGTTCCCGGATCGTCTCGTCACAGGGGAATTCCATGACCAGAGGCACATCCGACGCGTTTTTTTTAAACCGAACCGTTTGCGCATTTACAATCGGCTGCCGAAGATCATCCTTAGCCAGCGCGAGCTGAATCTTCTCCACACCATGGCTGTTAAAGAAGATCCACACCACCCAGACCAGAGCCAGAGCGGTCAGCGCCAGTGCCCACTTGCCCCAAAATCCAATTTTTCGTTTCTTCATATGAGATTACCGCCTTTCACATATGATAGCAGATTTACTTTGAAGTAATACTTACTAGCTTATCGCTTGTCGCCTGATAGTATGCCTCACTCAATTTAGCAGTAGGAATTGAAATACCAGATTTGACATACCATCCTTTAGATTTTAGCTCGCTCATTTGTGTATAATGATTTCGGGTCAGACTGAAGGTATCTCCATACACCGTATTCCAAAGTTTCATTGCAAAGTATGCACAATTCTTGGTTTCAGACCATGTATTATTACTTGCAGTTTGAAGGAACGCACGAATAGTAGCTTCGTCCTCGGGAACAAGTGTTGTTGTGAGAGCAAGATTATCTGCATAAACATTACCACTTGTATAAACGGCATATGCCTCATAATTATAATAAATACCATCGTGATACCGATACGGAGCAAGTTCCTCCGGTACTGAATCAAATGTTCCTATGGTAATGCTCTTTCCTGCCGGAATCTTATATGCGCCAAGGTTCATTTCTGAATTAAGATAGTTCTTGATAATAACAAATGAATGGCCTCTGTGGGCTACAATGGTTAATTCACCAATTTCAACATAAGATCCTCTTACCCATTCGAGGTGATTTCTTCAACCTGAACCAAATTGTCATCTTCCATACCAGCAGCACTCACCGGAACAACAACCGCGGCAAGCAGCACTAAGGTTAAGATAAGAGAAAAAAGTTTCCGTAATTTCATATTATAGTCTCCTTTCACTTTAACCAACACAGTATCCACAATCACCACGAATATAAACTCTTTAAATTTCCCCCTTTCACACTGCTCAATTCTTACAATATCCCCTGAATGTGCTGCAGTGGATATGTCAGAAAACCGCCTTGGGAATTCCCTTCATCTCCTGGCGCTGGTACTGGGCAATGCCCTTGGCCAGCAGCTCCATAGCCCGCTCCAGGCGGGACTCCTCCAGAACATAGGCGATGCGCACCTCGTTGATGCCCTTGCCCGGTGTCTCATAGAAGGGAGCACCGGGGGCGAACATCACCGTATCTCCCCCATCGTCAAAGACCTCCAGGAGCCACCGCTGGAATTTATCCGCGTCGTCCACGGGGAGGCTTGCCATGACATAGAAGGCGCCCATGGGCTCCTCCACCATGACCCCGGGGATCTTCTTCAGCCGGGAAACCACCGTGTCCCGGCGGCGGCGGTAGATCTCCTTGGAACGGCGGAAGAATTCGTGATCCACATCATACAGGGCCGCCGCACCCAGCTGGTCCATGGTCGCCACCGCCAGACGGGACTGGCAGAATTTCAGCAGCGCCTGCTGCAGCTCCCGGTTTTTGGTGACCACACAGCCCACCCGGGCACCGCAGGCGGAGAACCGCTTGGAAACAGAGTCGATGATCACCAAATTGTCATCGATATCGTGGAAACGGGCCATGGTGGGGACCCCGTACTTGTCGTCATAGCAGAATTCCCGGTATACCTCGTCGCAGATCAGGAACAGGTCATGCTCCTTGGCAATGTCGGCAATCATGCGCATCTCCGCCTCATCCAGGACCACACCCGTGGGGTTTCCGGGATTGGTAATGAGGATGGCCCGGGTATTCTTGGTGATGAGGCTCTCGATCCGCTCCCGCTTGGCATAGCGGTATCCCTCCCAGGGATTGGTAGGCAGCGCACGGATGACACCACCGGCGGCGTGGACGAAGGTGGTATAGTTGGGATAATAGGGCTCGGGAATAATGACCTCGGTATAGGGGTCCATAATGCTCAGGCAGGTGAACAGCAGGGCCTCACTGCCTCCAGTGGTGATGAACACATCCCCCGGATCCAGCTCCACATCTAGCTGGCGGTAGTAGTTTCGCACCGCGTCAATGAGCTGGGGCATACCCGGGGAGACCTCGTATTCCAGGGTATCGGGGCAGAAGGCGCTCACCGCCTGGAAATAGGCCTTGGGCGTGGGCAGATCGGGCTGACCGATGTTCAGATGATAAATGTTCTTACCCCGCTTTTTCGCCTCCACCGCCAGCGGGTGGAATTTCCGCATGGGGGACGGTTCGCAGCGATTGGCATTGATGGATATTTGCATAAGTACCTCCCTGGGCAGCAGCGCTGCCGGTTCTTTCTTGTAATTGTCTTGTCAGGCGGAACACCTCCGGACTGAGAGCCCCCAGGGCCAGGAGATTGGGAATGGCCATGAGGCCGTTGACGATCTCCGCCAGAATCCAGACTGTTCCGGTTTGCAAAACCCCGCCCAGGACCATCACCAGGCCCTGAAGCAGGACAAAGGGCCCCCAGGCCCGGGAACCAAAGAGAAATTGGGCACAGCGGCCGCCGTAGAGGCCCCAGCCCAGAATGGTGGCCACGGCAAAGGCACACAGGCACAGGGCCAGCATCCCCTGGACCCAGCCCCCGTAGACGGCGGAAAAAGCCCGGGCGGTGAGGGCCGCTCCCTCGTCCCGGCCATAGGGAATGGGAACCCCGCTGACCAGAATCGCCAGGCCGGTAAGGGTACACATGACAACGGTATCCCAGAATACCTCCATGATCCCCATGAGCCCCTGCTGGGCGGGATGGGCTACCTGGGCACCGCCATGGGCGATCCCGGCGGTGCCCATACCGGCCTCGTTGGTAAATACGCCCCGGGATATACCGACCCGGAGGGTCTGTCCCAGGGAGGCAACAACCCCGCCGGTGACCGCCCGGGGTTGAAAGGCACCTTCCAGAATTGCCCGGAATGCCTCCCCCACCCCCTGGGGGTTGGAGATCACCACGCCCAGGCACAGGGCCATATACACGGCGGCGGACACCGGAACCATCCACCGGGCTACCCGTCCGATCCGGGCGCTGCCGCCCAGCATTCCAGGCAGGATCATCAGGGCCAGAATTGCTCCCAGAAGGGCATTCCCCCAGTCCGGAATTCCGGGAAGGGCTTCCCGGATCGTGGTGACCACGCTGTTGATCTGGGTGGCATTTCCCACGCCACAGGCGGCAACCACTCCAAAGAAGCAATACACCGTGGCCAGAGGCTTCCATCCCGCCCCCATACCCTGCCGGATCATGTACATAGGCCCGCCGGTAAAGCCGCCCTCCCCATCGGGAACCCGATAGCGAACGGCCAAGGTGGCCTCGGCAAATTTCAGGATCATCCCCAGGGCCGCGCACACCCACATCCAGAACAGGGTCCCGGGGCCGCCCAGAGCAATGGCACCGGCGACACCGGCAATGTTCCCGGTCCCCACAGTGGCTGCCAGGGCGGTGCACAGCGCATCCAGGGAAGAAGTCTCCCGGGGATCGCGAAATTGCGCCCAAAAGGCCTTCCAGGCCCGGGGAAACAGGGTCAGCTGGGCAAAGCCGGTGCCCAGGGTCAGATAGATCCCCACCGCCAGGATCATTCCCAGGGTGGGCAGGCCCCACACCAGGGCCTGTATGCGCGCAAGAATCGGAATCACACTTACCTCCTAAGATACCACGGTTTTGTCCTTTATGCAAGGATAAAATGCTTTCCCTGACAAAAAAGCAGCCTCTCCGTCGGAGAAGCTGCTTTTGTATTATTCCCATTTGCTCCAAATATCCGGGCAGTAGCCCACGGTGGCGAGTTTTCCATTGCGCACCACCGGAGTCTTCATCAGGGTAGGGTCGTCAAAGACCTTATCCTCCTTGGCAACGGGATCGTCCATATAGCGCATATTGGTGATCTGCTGGGACTTTCCCTCCCAGTCGATCAGCCGATCAATGCCCCCCACGCCCCGCAGGACACTGTCAAATTCCTTGCCGGACATACCGTACCGATCCAGGTCGATGTACTGGAATTTGATTTTCCGTTCCTTGAAATAGCGTTGGGCTTTTTTCGTGTCGAAGCACTTATTGCGGCCAAAAATCTGAATATTCAATAGGTCACCTCCATCAGGCACAGGCCCTGGGGCGGCACCAGCGCCCCCGCTTCCTCCCGTTTGGCCCCGAACAGGGCCGGAATAGAATCGGCCTCCCGCTCTCCCCTGCCAACTTCCAGCAGAGTGCCCACCAGGATCCGCACCATGTTATACAGGAAGCCGTTTCCCGTGAAGGTGAAGCGGATCTCCCCATCCACCGCCCGGATCTCAATGGCATCGATCCGGCGAAGGGTGGATTTTTTCATTTTCTTGTTGGCATTGAAGGCGGAAAAATCATGCTCTCCCACCAGGTAAGCCGCCGCCCGGTTCATCCGCTCCAAGTCCAGGGGCCGGGGGTCCACGGTGACGAACCGCCGCCGGAACACACAGGGCTCCGGGCTGTTCCAAAGCCGGTAGCAGTAGGTTTTGGTCTTGGCGTTGAGCCGGGCATGGAACCGGGGACCGACCTCCACACAGGAGTATATGCCAATGTCCTCGGGCAGATACCGCCGCAACTGGGCCAGAATTTCCTCCGGTGCCAGGAGGCTCTCGCAGTGGAAATTGGCCACCTGCCCCCGGGCATGGACACCGGCATCGGTGCGGCCGCTGCCGCTGATCTCAATGGGTTCCCCCAGGATCCGGGTCAGCGCCGTTTCCAATTTTCCCTGGATGGTCAGCTCCACCCCGGGCAGGCGCTGCCAGCCGCGATAACGGGTGCCATCGTAACAAATATCAAGCCGCAGATTCCGCATAATCCTCCAGTTCCTCTCTGGCCTCCCATTCGCTGTCAGCAGAGAACAGGAATTTGCCGTTTCGATCGTAAACTTGTACATGACCCTGGACATAACGAATGGAAAACATAACCATCACTCCTTTTGCTTTGTGAGGGTATTGTACCATTCGTTATGTCCGTTAAGTCGGACTTATTCCGCCACTTCGTAGCCCGCGTCCACAATGGCAGCCTTCAGCGCTGCCACATCGGCGGTACCGGTGACGGTAATCTGCTTGGCCTGAAGATCCACCACCGCGTCCACGGTGCCGGCCACGCCCTTGCAGGCCTTCTCCACATGGGCCTTGCAGTGATTGCACATCATGCCTTCCACTTTGATCACAGTTTCCATTGTATTATCCTCCTGAATCGTTTGAATGGGTTCTTGTCCTATTTCCTCGGCGGAACTGCCGCCGGAAATATCCTTGGGTTTGAAAAAGCGTAGCCGCAGGGCGTTGGTCACCACGAACACGGAGCTGAAGCTCATGGCCGCGGCACCGATCATGGGGCTCAGGCACAAATGCAGAGCCGGGTACAACACGCCGGCGGCTACCGGAATGCCCAGGCAGTTGTAGAAGAATGCCCAGAACAGATTCTGCCGGATGTTGCGCAGCGTCGCCTTACTCAGACTGATGGCGTTTGCCACGCTGGACAGGGAGCTGTTCATCAGCACAATATCCGCCGATTCCATGGCAATGTCCGTGCCGCTACCAATGGCCATGCCCACATCCGCCGTCACCAGGGCGGGCGCGTCGTTGATGCCGTCGCCCACCATGAGGACACGATGGCCCTCCTCCCGGAGCTTCTGGATAACACCGGCCTTATCCCCGGGGAGCACATCGGGGATGACATGGTGGATCCCCGCCTTGTGCGCAATGGTCCGGGCCACCTGGCCGTTGTCACCGGTCAGCATGACCACCTGCAGACCCAGATTTTCCATCTGGGCAACCGCAGCCTGAGAATCCCCCTTGAGGACATCCGCCGCGGCGATGGCGCCCAGGTAGGTTCCGTCCTCCCTGGCAAAATACAGAGGAGTCTTACCCTGGTCCGTCAGTTCCCGGAAGGCGGGGACTGTCAGGCCCAGGCCCTCCATGAGCTTCCGGTTACCGCCGTAGCACCGTTTTCCCGCCAGTACACCGCTGACACCCTGACCGGGAATGGTCTGGAAATCTGCGACCATCTCCTTGGGCACACCCGCAGCTTTCAGGATGGCCTTGGCGAAGGGATGCTCCGAGGGCTGCTCCAGGGATGCGGCCAGTT
Organism: uncultured Oscillospiraceae bacterium; assembly: GCA_964428625.1. Lineage (GTDB taxonomy): Bacteria > Bacillota > Clostridia > Oscillospirales > Oscillospiraceae > Faecousia. The sequence goes on from CAYRYT010000004.1 coordinate 23,813, forward strand.
CCAGCAGTGCCTCCCGGGAAATGCCCTGGGGAATTACATCGGTGACCTCCGGCTTGCCGGTGGTCAGGGTGCCGGTTTTGTCCAGCACCACGGTATCCACCTTATGGAGCTGCTCCAGGGCCTCAGCGTTTTTGAAAAGGACGCCCATCTGGGCACCCCGGCCCGTTCCCACCATGATGGCCACAGGCGTTGCCAGGCCCAGGGCACAGGGACAGGAGATCACCAGCACGGAAATGGCCATATTCAGGGCAAATTCCAGCTCCTGACCGGCCAAAAGCCAAATAATCAGCGTAACGAGGGAAATACTCATCACCACCGGCACAAAAACACCGGCGATTCGATCCGCCAGGCGGGCAATGGGGGCCTTGGAGCCGCCGGCTTCCTCCACCATGCGGATGACCTGAGCCAGGGTGGTATCCTCCCCCACCTTTTCCGCCCGGAATTCCAGATAGCCCTCGGTGTTGATGGTTGCGGCGGCTACGGGATCTCCCGGCCCCTTTTCCACGGGGACACTTTCCCCGGTGAGGGCGCTCTGATCCACGCTGGCCCGACCCGAGAGAACCACGCCATCCACGGGGATGCTGCCGCCAGAGCGAACCACCACCCGGTCTCCGACCCGGACTTCCTCCACGGGGATCTGGATCTGCACGCCTTCCCGCAGGACGGTAGCGCTTTTGGGGCTGAGATCCATCAGCGCACGGATTGCGTCCCCCGTTCTGCCCTTGGCCCGGGACTCCAGATACTTGCCCAGGGTGATCAAGGTGAGGATCATGGCCGCGGATTCAAAATAAAGATTGGCGCTGTATTGCTCCACCACATCCCACTGGCCGTGGCCCAGCGCGTAGGCCATACGCAGCAGCGCCGCAATGCCATAGCTCAGCGCCGCCAGGGAGCCAACGGCAATGAGGGAGTCCATATTGGGCGCGCGATGGAACAGAGCCTTCAGGCCCCGGGTATAGTAGACCCGGTTCAGATAAACCACAGGCATGGTCAGCAGCAGCTGCAGCAGAGCGGCTACCAGAGCATTCTCCCGGCCGTGATACCAACCGGGCAGGGGCAGACCGATCATATGCCCCATGGTGAAATACATGAGCACCACCAGAAACGCCCCGGAAAGGATTAGCCGGAGGCGCATCTGCTTTGCCGGATCCTCCTGGGGAGCTTTTGGGGTCTTCTTTTCTTCCCCGGCAAGGGACGCGCCATACCCCGCCTGGGAGACGGCCTGGGAAATTGCCCCGGCCACTGCCTTATCCCGGGCCTCCACTACCATAGTACCCGCCAGCAGATTCACCTCTGCCCGGGAAACGCCGGGAACCTTCCGGGTCACCTTCTCCACCCGGGCGGAGCAGGCGGCACAGGTCATGCCGGTTACCGTAAATTTCAGTTTCATACCCATCCTCCTGGCTGGGGGCGAATCTTGACAGCCCCCATTCTTTGTGCTACTATTCTATCAGCTTCTGCAAGTTTTCGCAAGTATGCACTATTTTGTACCATACTTTCCTTTTGGATACCATGGAGGGATCCCTATGACCGAAACCGAAAAATGCCCCGTGGAGGCAACCCTGAATCTCATCGGAGGAAAATACAAGGCCCTGATCCTCTGGCATCTCTCCGGAGGCACCCTGCGCTACGGAGAGCTTCGCAAGCAGATCCACGGTGCCACAGCAAAAATGCTCACCCAGCAGCTCCGGGAGCTGGAAGAAAGCGAACTGATCCACCGCCAGGTCTATCCAGTGGTGCCGCCCAAGGTGGAATACAACCTGACCCAGCGGGGTATGAGCCTGCTGCCCATCCTCGTAGCCATGCGGGACTGGGGTGCCAACTATCTGGCCGAGCAGAATATGCACTCCAATTGCTTCATGATGGACCAGGATCCCCCAATTTGCACTTGTAATTCCCATCATCTGTGATATACTTGTCTTCGGAAATTTGACGAGGAAAGGCGATCCTATGGATTACAATACATTACTGGAACTGACCGTGGATCTGGGCTACCGCCTGGCCATGAGCGGCGCGGAGACCTTCCGGGTAGAGGAAACGGTGAACCGGATCCTCCAAACCTATGAAATGGAGTCAGAGGTCTTTGCCATCCCCAACTGCCTGACGGTGAGCATCGAAACCCCGGAGGGCAAGCCCATGACCCGTATGCGCCGGATAGGCTATCACGGCAACGACCTGGACGCAGTGGAAAAATACAGCAACCTCAGCCGGCGGATCTGCGCCCAGCGGCCCACCCCCCAGGAAGCCCGGCAATGGCTGGCAGAGACGGACCGTTCCCGCATCCACTACAGCACCCTGGGGATCATGCTGGGGCACTTTCTGGGTTCCTTCGGCTTCTGCATTCTTTTCGGCGGCAATTTGACCGATGCCTTCTGCTCCGGCCTGTGCGGTCTGGTGGTAGGTGTGGTGAATCTGGCCATGGACTGGCTGGATGCCAATCAGTTTTTTCGCACCATCTCCGCCGCCTTCCTCATGGCCCTTCCGGCCTATGCCCTGGGTGCCCTGGGGATCGCTGACCATCCCGATACGGTGATCATCGGCGCGCTGATGCTTCTGGTTCCGGGTCTTCTCTTTACCAATGCCATGCGGGATATCATCTACGGCGACACCAACTCCGGCGTCAACCGGATCATGATGGTGTTTCTGGTGGCCGTGGCCATTGCCCTGGGCACCGCGACGGCCTGGAATATGGCAAACCTGGTGTGGAATCTGTCCGATCCCGTCACCGCAGCCATGCACAGCTTCCCCATTCAGTGCGTGGGCTGTCTCATCGGCTGTCTGGGCTTTTCCATTATCTTCAATATCCACGGTCCCGGCGGCCTGCTCTGCGCTCTGGGCGGCCTCATTGCCTGGGGTACCTATATCCTGTGCCTGGAGCTGGGATTGGGAGACCTGATGGGCTATTTCTGGGGTGCGGTGATCTCCGCCATTTATTCCGAGATCATGGCCCGAATCCGGAAATACCCGGCCATTTCCTATCTGGTTGTGGCAATTTTCCCCCTGATTCCCGGTGCCGGCGTATACTACACCATGAATCATGCCGTCCGGGGGGATATGGAGAGCTTTGCCAACCAGGGCACCCATACCATCGCCATTGCCGGTCTTATGGCCGTGGGCATTCTGCTGATTTCCACCACCGTCCGGCTGTGGAGCGTATGGCAGCGCAAGCGGAAAATGCGCCGCTCCCCTATCTGAATACCGTGCAATCCCCGTTTCTTCGGAAACGGGGATTTGTCACGCAAAAAGGTGTAACCCCCACAGGGGTTACACCTTTTGGATCATTCGCTTGTTTTGTATTCCGAACCGGAGGGAAGCCGAAGAATCAGCCGCCAAGGATGACGGAGTACATATTGAACATGGGCAGGATGATGGCAACGACCATCAGGGCAATGACCAGACCAATGGTCAGGGTCAGGGTGGGCTCCAGGACGGAGGTGAGCTTCTGGGTTGCCTCGCTGCTCTCCGCCTCGTACAGATCCGCCATCTTCTGGAAGGTGTCGGGAAGCATACTGGCCTCCTCACCGATCTGGATCATGGAAATGAACAGAGGCTCGAAGATATTCAGCTTCTTCAGGGCCGTGTGGAGCTGGGCACCCTGGGCCACATCGGACAGGGCTCCCTGCACCGCATTGGCGATGAACTGATTCTTAATGACGCTGGCGGCAATGCGCACAGATTCCACCACTTCCACGCCGGACTGGAGCAGCGCGGCGCAGATCTGGCTGAAGTTGCAGGTATTGCTCACCATGGTCAGGTGGCCATACACTGGAATCTTCAGGAGCAGATTGGCAACGGTATTCCGGAATCCGGGAAGAGTCTTCCACAGCAGCATCACGATACCCACCAGGGCAGCCAGAATGATCGCAACGAGAATGCCATGGTTGATCAGGAAGTCGGAAATGGCCATCATCACCTGGGTAATGGCGGGCAGCTCCGCATCGAAGCTGGCGTACATACCGGAGAACTGGGGCAGAACCACCACGGTCATAACCACAAACATGGCGATCATCAGCACGATCAGGAATGCGGGATAGGTAAAGGCAGAGGACAGCTTGCCGGAGAGGGCCAGCTCCTTCTCAAAGAGCTGGGAAATCTTGGCAAAAGACCAGTCCAGGTTACCGGTTTTCTCACCGGAGGCGACCATGTTCACCACCACCGCGGGGAAGGCGGTAAAGGAGCGCATACTGTCGGCCAGAGAAGAACCACCGTACAGATCCGTCAGGATGGCACGGTAAATCTTCTTGTACCGCCGGTCCTTTTCGGAATTCACAATAACATCCATCGCCATGGACAGGCTGACACCGGCCTTGAGCATAATGGCCATTTTATCAGCGAACTGCATGATGTCCTTCTTCTTCATTTTCAGATTGTGGACATCGGGCTCCATGATCTCAATTTCCCAGAAGTGATCTGCCTTCTCCTTGTAGGGGGTCACGGAAACAGGGGTCAGGTCCTGGTTTCGGATATGGTAGATGGCACCGAATTCATTCTCCGCGTCCACCACACCATTGATCTTTTTGCCGTCGGGATCATAAGCTACATAACGGTATTTCATGGGACAACTCCTTCCTTAGTAGTCAAATCAGCTGAATTCGGAATAGGTCCGCCGCAGCTCCGCCATGGTGGTGGTGCCATCCAGGACCAGCTCCTTCAGATTGTCCAGCAGGGTCTTCATACCCTCGCGCTTGGCGATCTTACGGATGGTCTCGGTGTTTCCGCCGTTGGACAGGTCATCCCGAATGGCGGAGGACATCATCAGAATCTCATGGACTGCGGTACGGCCCATGTAACCGGTGTAGTTGCACTCCTCACAGCCCTGGGCGCTGGCCAGGGTCAGCTCCTCCCCGGGTTCCACACCCAGGTACTGCTTCTCCGCATCGGATGCGGCGTAGCGCTGGACACAGTGGGGGCAGACCTTCCGCACCAGACGCTGGGAAATAACGGCGGACAGTGCGGAGTGGACCATGTACGGCTCCACGCCCATATCCACCAGACGCATCACGGCGCTGGGAGAGTCGAAGGTATGGAGGGTACTGAAAACCAGGTGACCGGTGATGGAGAGGGTCATAGCGATCTTCGCCGTCTCCTCGTCACGAATCTCACCCACCATGACCACATCGGGGTCCTGGCGGAGGATGGAACGCATGACGGTGGCGAAGGTCAGACCGGTCTTGGTATTGACTTCCACCTGGGTCATATTGTCCATAATCATCTCCACGGGGTCTTCTACGGTGATGATATTGATATCGGGCTTGTTGATTTCAGACAGGGCGGCATACAGCGTTGTGGTCTTACCACTGCCCGTGGGACCCGTCAGCAGCACCAGGCCGTGGGTGTTGCCCAGGATCTGGTCAAACAGAACCATGTTCTCCGGGGTGAAGCCAATGGAGCGCTTATCCAGCTGGAAGCTCAGGGCGGTGGTGATACGCATAACAATGGTCTCACCGAAGGCACCGGGCAGAATGGAGATACGCAGGTCCACCGTCTGCTCCTTGCCGTAGTTATAGTTGATACGGCCGTCCTGAGGGATCCGGCGCTCGGCAATGTTCAGACCGGAGATAAACTTGATACGGCTGGAAACGGAAGGGGCCAGGTCCGCTTCGGTGTCCATGTAAATGACCATTTTGCCATCGATACGGAAGCGGATCCGGAGCAGATCCTCATGGGGCTCGATGTGAATATCGGAGGCCTTCATGAGCACTGCCTGCTCGATCATGTTGTTAACGAAGCTGATAATGGGCACAGACTCGTCGTTGCTGCCGTCGTCCTTCTCCTCCGTTTCCGTGCTGGCCACCAGCTCCTTGGCCGCGGCGTAAGCACGCTGGGTGGTGTAGTGGGCACGGATCTTCTCCTGAATGATCTCGGCAGGGGCCTCCATGGCCTCCAGCTTCAGGCCGGTGTAAACGCCGATGTTGTTGATGGCATCGTCATTCCGGGAGTCGGCCATGGCAACCACCAGGGTGGTGCCCCGATCCGTCAGATACAGGGGCAGCATGGTATTGACAATAGCGATATTTTCCGGGATCAGGGTCAGCACTTCCTGGGCGATCTTGATATTCTCCAGGTTTACCGTCCGGATCTCCGGGATCATCAGCGCGTGGCTGTGGGGATTGGCCACCGGCTGCTCCGTTTCGGGAGACTGCGGGGCGGATTGCGTCTGAGGCGCGGGTTTCTTGTTAAAAAAAGCCAAAGAATCGTTCCTCCGTTTCTTATCTAATCAGGGAGATATACCATTCCAGCAGGCCGTCCACCAGGGGACGGAAGGAAAGGGTCAACAGCGTGCCGGCCACCAGGAAGGGCCCCAGGGGCAGGAACTGCTGGGAATCCACCTTTTTCAGGGCCATGCCCAGGGCGAAATACACCGCCGCGGACACGATGCCCAGGACAAGGGCCATGGCGGTGCCCACACCGCCGCAGAGAATGCCGCAGAAAACCATGAGCTTCAAGTCGCCCATACCCAGGGCATCCTGATGGTACAGCAGCTTTCCCGCCAGATTGATCAGGAAAATACTGCCGCCGCCCACGGCGGCACCCACCACGGGATCGAAGCTCCCGGCGATCACCTGGGGCAGCGCTCCGATCGTCGCCAGGACGATTCCCGCAATGATAAGCTCATCGGGGATAATGGTGTAGCGCAGGTCAGACAGGGCGATCATCACAAGGATCACGGCGCAGACCATAGCGCAGCCGCTGGAGAGGGTCAGGCCGAAGCGGCCATAGAGGGCGGCCAGGGCCACGGCGCTGACCAGAGCAGCCACCACCCGGCCCACCTTCCCCACCCGGGGGGCATCGTGGAGGGCAGTGGGTGTCTCGTCATAATCGCAGAAGCATTTGGCGGGCATTTTATCCAGCACCAGGCAGGAAAGCCAGCTCCCGGCGGCACCCAGCAAGGCAAAGATCCCCTGCATCATACATTCGGCATGAGCAGGTAGATCAGAAGGCTCGCGGTGGTATCGGTGCCGTTGATCTCCAGGGATGAGGAACGCACCAGGTAGGAACCGGCGGTATCTTCCTCAAAATGGGCGATAAAATCGGTAATATCCGTGGTTTTGCCCACAATGCTCAGATTGATGGGCAGGGCCTTGTGCTCCTCGTAGGTGGTTTCGGTACCCAGGGAGACAGCGGTCAGGGAGATGCGATAGCGCTGGATGGCATCGGAGATCACCAGGCTCACATTGGTCTGGTTTACGGAGCCGGTGGCATACAGCTCGTCGATCTCCGCCTGGATGGCGGCGATCTCCGCCTCCAGCTCGGAGGTATCGGTGATATACTCCTCGTACAGGGCGGCCTGGGCATTATTCAGGGCAATTTCCGCCTGGATCTGTGTCATCTCCGTCTGGGCGGGGACGAAATAGGTGAAGTAGTACACACCCACGACCACCACCAGCAGGATCATCACAATGGTGACAAGAGAAATCTTATTTTTCATGGCTTAGCCCTCCCTTTCCGTGGCTTCCGTGGGTGCGGGCGCGTCGAAATCCGTCGCGGTGAGGTTCGCCTCCACGGTATAGATCAGACCGTTGCCGCTGAAAGGCGGGACCTCCAGGAAGGAGAACCGGCCGTCCTCCACCACCTTCTTCTGCCAGTAGATGTAGGAATCGTAGTTGGCGGTGGTGAACCTGATGCGGATGGTCTTGCCGCTGTAGTCGGTGGCAATGGACAGGACGGTGCCATACTCCCCCGTCAGCTCCAGCAGGTCGTTCAGCATACCGGCGGTATTGGTCGCCCCGTGGGGCAGCGCCTCGATGGCGGCGGTGAGATTGGCCTTGTGCCGGGTGAGCTGGCTCTTCTTGTCCATGAGTCCGGCCACGGCCTGGTATTCCGGCAGCTCCATCCGGACATCCCGCTGGACCACCAGATTGTGCTTCATCAGGGGCGTCACCGCCATCAGACCGGCCACGGCCAGGGTCATGGCGGAGCAGACCAGGATAGAGCTGTTGCGGTCGGACTTCTCCTTCTTGAGCTGGTACATCAGGTCGCTGCCGGAGGCGGTAGCGGTGCCCAGGAAGAACAGCTCGGGCAGGAGGGCATCCTCCAGTACGATGGCGGCGGTGGTATTGCTGCCCAGATTCTCGGCGGTGGCCTCCACGCACTGGGTATGGAGCATGGTATCCAGGTACTCCATCAGGCCCGTGGTGCCCACGAAATTGCCGCACACCAGCACATGGCCCAGGGTGGCCTCCTCACCGAAGGTATTGTGGAGGGTCTTGACCACTTCCACCGTCAGGCGGGTGACGGTGCGGAGCATATCGTCCTGAATGACGGGCATATCGAAGTCTTCATCGGTGACATGGATGCCGTTTTCCTTGATCTCGGCAATGGCCTGATCCCGGCCCACACCGGCGATCTCCATGTAGTTGTTCACCACGGTGGCGAAGCCATCGGGGAGGGTGCGCAGGGCGTTGATCACCCCGTCTTTAACGAAGCTGATGCTGGCGCAGGCCTCGTCCACCACCATGCACACGGAAATGGTCTTATCCTTGGGGGCCCAGAACTTGGCAGCGGCCTCGGCGGCGGCCACATCCATGGGGGCGATGCGCTTGAGGTTCAGCTTCTGGGCGGCGAATGCCTCCTTCATCATGGTGACCCGAACCTTCTCAATAGCATAGATGATCCGGCGGCTGCGGCCGGCGGCGTTGGGCCGGCCCTTGTCCAGGAGCAGGTCGTAGGTGTACATCTTCCCCACCTCGCCCCGGAACACGGTCTCCAGCTCGGACTGGCGCAGGCGGTTCAGGTCGCCCCGGCGCTTCTTGTCGTAGGAGAACATAACAGCACGATAAGCCCCGGGATGTACCGCAACGAATACATCACAGGGCTTGGTATCTCCCAGCATTTCCCGCATGTGGTTGGCCAGGAGCACCGGCTCCGCCAGGAGCTGGTCTACATTGTCCATATTCTGCCACTGGGGGGCAGCGTAGCAGGGGCGAAAGCCGGGGCTTTTGATCCGGGCAATGCCGATGCGCTGGGGATATACAAAAACAGCAATACTTGCCAAAGGGAATTCCTCCTTGAGATAAGTTTTCTGTAGTAGACGAAGATCATGTGGGGGCCGTCAAAGCCTCCCCCTGGTAGGGGGAGGTGGCACGGCGAATGCCGTGCCGGAGGGGGTCGAAGGTCGGAACTTCCGCAGAAGTCGGCAGCTTCAATCCCCTCAGTCATGCTGTTCGCATGACAGCTCCCCTTACTAAGGGGAGCCTTATTCCCCCGGGGAGCCTTTTATTGCACGGTGAACCGCAAGGTCAATATACTCGCAGACACCGACAAAATTCTGATTCACAGCATTATTGGGAATGCGGATCACCCGGATACCCATTCGATTCAGGTAGGCGGTTCGTTCCAGATCATAGGCACGGTCAGCCGACTCAAAATGCTGACTGCCGTCCAATTCAATGACCAGATTGGCCTGGGCGCAATAAAAATCCGCAATATACTTGCCCAGGACTTTTTGCCGGACAAAACGCAGGGGGTAACTCCGCAAAAAATCATACCAGAGGTGTCGCTCCTCCTTGGTCATGTTTTTTCGCAGATCTTTCGCTCGGGGGATCAGATCGGAATTGTACTTGTGTGCCATACGATTCCTGCTTTCTCTGGGAGCCTATGAGCCTCCCCCTGGTAGGGGGAGGTGGCGCGGCGGACGCCGTGCCGGAGGGGGTCGAAGGTCGGAACTTCCGCAGAAGTCGGTAGCTTCAATCCCCTCAGTCGGCCTGTTCGGCCGACAGCTCCCCTTACTAAGGGGAGCCTTTGGGCGGTGCATCCCCTTACTAAGGGGAGCTTTTTTCCCGGGGAGCTTTGAGAAACGAAAAAAGGCACGCTGGGGATGGAAATGGCTGGCCGGGGGTGGCCCGGGCCGAACCCCCTGCCGTCCCCGGCGTGCCTTATGTAGTTAGTGGATAGTAGCTCCAGGATTATACTCAGTTCCGCTAGCGGTGCCGTTGACATCAAAAACAATCTCAAAGTATTCGATATCATTTTCGGTGGGCATATTAGCCTCGACACTACCATTGGAAGTGATGTAATAGTAGGTGTCAGCAGTAATGCCCAGCTTAGCCTCGTTGCAAGCAGTGATGCACTCATCCAGACTGATTCCAGTTTTTCTACCGTCCTGGATATTCTTGGCCTCGTACAGCTTAATCATGGACTCGATGGTGTTGGCGTTGCTCTGGCGGGTAGCATTGGTAGCCTGAGTGGTAATAGTACCGACGGTGGGGATGGCGACAGCCACCAGGATAGCCATAACGGCAACCACGATGACCAGCTCAACCAGGGTGAAACCCTTCTTGTTGTTCTTCATTTTGGATATTCCTCCCAAAAATTATTTTGCGGGTCGTGCCCGCGTTTACGGGTCTATAATAAACCCGCTGGCAAGAATTGTCAAGAGGGGGCGTTCATTTTTTCGGGCGAAAACCGGATTTTTTTTTTTTTTTTTTTTTTTTGAGGGATTCGGGGTTTTCCACAGGTCTTTTCTTGACATTCCCCCATGCCGTGGTATAATATGGTAGTAACTTCCACGATTTTATGCACCCGGGTAGGGGTATTTGGCCAAAGCCTCCCCCTGGTAGGGGGAGGTGGCACGGCGAACGCCGTGCCGGAGGGGGTGGAAGGTCGGGACCTCCTCAGAAGTCGGTAGCTTCAATCCCCTCAGTCATGCTGTTCGCATGACAGCTCCCCT
>CAYRYT010000005.1:0-33861 GCA_964428625.1 uncultured Oscillospiraceae bacterium
GTCGCAGTGGCTGATGTTGTTAGCTCTTCGGTTGTGGGCTAAAACTTCACGAAGTGCAAAAAGCCCAATAAAATCAAGGTAATTTAAGGAATAAGTTCAAAACGATACTGGTCTATACTGGTTTAGAAGAGAGAAATGAGGCGTTTTGGAGGCAATCGGGCTTCTGGAACGCATTTTTTGTGCCAAGATATGCTAAAAATAGACAAATTATGACAATGGCAGATTTCTTAAGTGGTCTTAATTGTGTGTTTTGCGCATCCCTTCTCTCTTCTGTGGTGTTTTCGCCCCCTTCCACCTCAATTATGAACACAGTTATGATAAACCAGCGTCGAACCCCTCTCGCAATCGTCTTTAGAGCCCGTTTTACTGGATTATCAACAATTGTTCAGATTCTTTGTCGTGTGGTATTGATAAACCAGTATTCTTTACGGTATAATTTCCGCCGTCAGGAGACAATAGCATGACCGAAGATAACGAAAACCATATTGACTCGACTGGCGTAACGGTAGTAAATCCGTCTGTGGTGTCAAGCCAGCCCGTTGAATCGCCATCGGTGGTGATAGACCAGCCCACGGCAGATGGCTATCAGTTCTGCGAAGCACACTCTGCTGATGGCGCACCTTCAATTAGTGGCGATAATCCAGCGTCGCCCAATGAAGGCCGCCCCGCTCGCCGCAAGGAGACACGTCGTAGGCGGGCCAAGGGTCTCGGAGGCCTTCAGCAGGAGAAGACTGGCATTTGGACTGTTCGCGTCCTTATCAACGGCAAGCGCGTCTCGAAGTCGACTGGGACGCGAGATAGGGCGGAGGCTGAACAGTTCGCCAGACGGTTCCTCGCCCCGTACGTGAAAGATGACGCTGCCCGCACCTTCGAGAACATTCAGGCCGCCGTAATGACAGAGCGGCAGCTTGCCGAGATGAAGGAGGCCGAAGGTCCCCAGCTGAAGCTTGAAGACGCATGGGCGGCATACGAGGCGTCGCCATACCGCCGAGACCTCTCGCCGAGCACGCTTGAGGGCAAAAAACAGGTCTGTCGCGTCTTCGTCGAGTACATGAAAAAGGTGTTCCCGGAGGTAATTGAGGTTCGTCATCTTACCCGCTTCCATACCGAGCATTACCTGAACTACATGCGGAAGGAGCATTCGGCGTCTACATACAACAACCGCCTGTGCGTTCTTCGGGAGGTGCATCGAAACATCATGACCAAGGCGGCGGCCAAGGCGAACCCCTGGGACGGATTTCCCCTTCGCGCCGACGACAGCCATAGCCGCCGCGAGCTGACAATTGAGGAGCTATCCCGCATCGTCGAGATGGCCAACAGGGAGGGTTCGGAGTTCAGGACTCTATTCGGAATAGCCATGTACACCGGTATGCGTCTTGGCGACTGTTGCAAGCTGACTTGGGCGGAGGTGGACATTGTCCGCTCGATTATACAGAAGGTCCCGGAGAAGACGAAGAAGTACCGCAAGGGACGCCCCGTAACAATCCCGATCCACAAGGTTCTCGCCGACCTCCTCATGCAGACCCCGGTCGAAAACCGAACTGGATATGTACTTCCTGTAATAGGCGAGAAAGCGGCTTCGGGTCCGAACGGGATGGGGTGGATACACCATCGAATCAACAAGATATTCAAGAACGCCGGGATAGTCATGAGTGTAACCGTGGAGGGACGTAAGCATAAGGTGCCCGAGGCGTCATTCCACTCCCTTCGCCATACGTTCGTATCGATGTCCGCCAACGCAGGCGTCCCCCTTCATATCGTGCAGTCCATCGTCGGACACGAATCGACCGCCATGACCCGCCACTACTACCATGAAAACGCCGCCGCACTCGCGCAGGCTGTCGAGGCGATACCTTCCATCAGCGAAACTGGGGACGTAAGCGAGGGTGCGGTCGCCCCTCCCGACGGATCGCGTCTGGCACGACCCCGTTGTGCTGCGCCATTTGCCGTAAACCCTGCGCTTCCGCGCCCCCAGGCGTCGCAGTTGCCAAACGCGGCGTCCGCATCCCCTTTGTCATCCGCCCCGACACGGCCCGCCGTAGTCCCGCCAGCGGCGGACGGAGAGCCTGTTGAAGCGGTCTTGGTAGACGAGCCGCAGACAGTAACGAGCGCGGACGGCGTGGTGCGCGAGAACCCGCATGCCGACGCTCCTCTTGCGGGGCGGAACGCGGAGAAGAACGCCTTGCGAAGGGAAAACAAGGCCGCAGCGGTGGACGCGGCAAACGAGGACGCGCAGAGGCTTGGCGGATGGGGCGACAACGGGGCGGCGGCATCACCTCTCCCGAACTTAAACCGCCGTCAGCGCAATGAGTGGATCGGGCGTGTGATACGCCAGTGGAGCAAGCAGAAGAAGGCTGCTCTACTCGAAGGGACGGCGAAACTTGTCGCCAACGGCGGCTACCGCTTTCTGCAGGAACTTTGGGAGCGGGGCGTGCCAATGTCGAACCAAGACGCAATAGACGCCCTTGAGGTGTTTCTAAGCGCGAAGAACGGGTAATGGGGATCGGACAGCGGGGAACGGATAGGATGAGCGGCGAAATCCAGACCACGGCAAGCAAGTACATCGGACGATGGAAGCATCGCCTGACGCTGCACTTCCGCGTCTGGCCGAAGTTCAAGGAGACCCACGAGGCGATTGCAAAGGAGAAGGAAATCCCCGTCAATGGTATCCGCATAACCAACGACGGCAAGCCCGAGATATGGAATCAGACGAGCTGCGGAATCTGCGGGGCAGTGTTTGAAATCGGCGACGACGACTTCGACATCCTAACCTCCATCCCGAAAGCGGACGCACGCATGCCGATGTACCGCAAGATGGTGGTCCATGCGCCCGGCACGACCGACAACCGCGTCAAGAAGGAGTGCTGGCTCGAAGTCCCCGTGTTTACCTATCAAGACGCCCCCGAGAAGAAGGTTACGCTTTGGGGGTCTGGCTGGAGCACCATCGCCCCGCACGAGATATTCGGCGAGACGGCGGAGGAGGCGCTCGGGCTTGCTGGCGCTCCAACGGGGAGGATCGTGTTCTTTGAGAACGACGAGGATATTGACGAAGAACTCATCTGCCGCGAGATAATCGAGAACAATGCAATGATCGTCCTCAACCGCCGTCCCGCTTCTGGACTCGTTGGCGGAGTATCGACGGAACTGGGACGCAGACTTATCGAAAAGGCGATGTTCTGGACCGTCCCCGGACGCGAACCCTGGGAGGACGGTGGTGCGCTGCGCGGCTACCAGTTCCCCGACAGGATCGTGAGATGGAACCGCCGAGTGAACGAGGAGAACCGCGAGGAGGACGCTGTCGTCCGGCTAAACCGCATACACGATTCGACGCGGGAGAAAGGACGCGCGAACCGCCGCCGATACTTCCTTGAAAACACGGTGACGCGCTTTGCCGAGCGCATTGGCTGGCCGCGCCAGCGAGTCATGGCGCGGTTTCTCGACGACGGCGTGGTCGATTGGCTGATGCGAAGCGTCGACAACGTGAAGCCAATTCTCTACCGAGAGACTTCATCTCTTTTGAGAGGCCGAATCCGCGACGCCGTCAACGCGCTCGAGTTCTATTATCGGGCGGTCGAGGGACTCGCCCAGGGAAATGGGGAACCGGGAACGGGGAACGGGGGCGGCAAATGAGACGCGACAAACGACTCTACCCTCCGAACTGCACGGTCTGCGACTTGAATGCGTCTCGGTTTCTCGCCTTCCGGGAGAAGCAGAGGGAGGTCGAGGCGGAATATGGCTTCAGGCTTGGTGTCCGACGCACGACCGAGGAGCAGAAGTCCGGCTATCGCCGCTATATGCGCGACTACCGTCGTCGCTATCAGGAGGCGCACAGGGAGCAGCTCAAGGCGTACCGTCGTGCGTACTGGATCAACGTCACCAAGCGCGGCTTCGGCAACCTCGCCGAGGCGAGAGGCGACGAGGCGGCACTCAGGCGCAGGGCGGAACGCAAAGCGGAAAAGCAGAAACGCGCCGAATATGAAGCTCGCAAACGGGAGATACACGACAAGTACGGATTCTGGCTTGGCCGGAAGCCCCAAACGCCGGAAGAGATAGCCGGGCGCGCACGCTACAGCAAGGATTGGAGAACGGCGTACACGGCCGCGAACAAGGAGCGCATCCAGGCATGTCGTCGCGAGCGCTCCAAGCGGGACAGGGTTCGCAAGGAGCAGGAGTTCCTGGAAAAGTACCATGCACTGCTGGCGGTCGATCCTGCCAAGGCGGAGGATATGCGCCGCAAGCGCGAGACGCTTTGCCTCATCCAGAACATGACACACGAAGAGCGTGTCCGCTATCGCCAGCAAAAGCAGGATGTGTGCCGCAAGGCACGGGCGGAACGTGAGGCAGTCCGCCGAGCGGAGCGCGAAGCACGCAGGAAAGAGCGAGAAGAAGAGCGCAAGAGGCTCAAGCGCGAGAGGTCGGAGGTGGTATGCAAGGCGAAGCGTCTGGCAAAGAACCATGCTCGCTACGAGGCCTGGCTGGCAAGGTGCGTGGAGAGCCGCGCAAATGCCGCCGCCGCTGCGGAGACTGTCCGTCGGCAGCAGGCGGCCTTTGCCGCCGAGCGCGAGGCGAATAGAGCGGCTTACATTGCGGCGAAGGCCGCAATGAGGGAACGGGAAAGAGGGATGAGAGATGAGAAAGAGTTGCCAGTCGCGCTCGTCCCGCCAGTCCTACCTGTCCCAGAAGTCCCGTCTCATCCCTCAGCCCCCATCCCTCATCCCTTATCAGCCGTGATAGCGGCTGATTTGCCGCATCACCCGTTTCGCGGGATGTCGCTCGAAGAAACTGCGCCAACCGACATGGAATTGGCAGACGATTCTTTCTCATCCCCCATCCCTCATACCTCATCCTTGTCATCCGTCGGAGGAAGCACTCCCGGCGAACCGCCGACTACAGATGGCGGCGTTACCACTGGCGGCGAACCGCCGGATGACGATGGTGACGAAGAACGCCGCCGGGAGCGCGAAGAGCGGATTCGCCGCATCCGCGAAAAGTACGGCTTTACGCTCGGCAGGCAGCCTCAAACCCCGGAGGAGATCGAGGGCAAAAAGCGATATATTGCCGACCGCACCCGCGAGGCAGCCATTCGGAACCGCGAAATCGACTTCATGCTCCACGGCAAAGAACGCGCCCGCAAGGCCGCCGCGAAGAAGCGCAAGGCGACCATCGCCCGCAAGAAGCGCGAGGCGGCGGCACAGGCGGAACGTGAGGCCAAGAAAACGGCTCGTGCGGCCAAGCAGGCGCAGCGCGAAGCAGAGCGCAAGGCGCGCAAAGAAGCGCGACAGGCGGCGCGTAAGACCAAACAGGAGGCAATTGAGGCGGCTGCAGCGGAAAAGGCGGAACGCGAGGCACTTCTTGAGCAGGCTTATACCGTTTTCGCGTATAAGGTCAGGGCGTGGGAGAACAAGAAGGAGAAGATGCGAAAAAGCCTCGGCCTCCCGAAGATGAAGCGTGACTTCACGCCGGAGCAGAGGGAGACTTGGAACACATACCTTCGGGAGGGTCGAGCCGAGCTGGAGAACTGGCTTGTCGAGCGGATGCGCAAGGAGGCGGCAAAGGCATCAAAGGCCGTCCGCTCAAAGGCACAGCCGCCAGCCGAGATTATCGCCGCACAGCAAGAGCGAGCCAGGGAGCGGGAAGAGCGCAAGCGGCTCATCCGCGAGAAGTACGGCTTCACTCTCGGCAAGAAGCCCGTCACGCCAGAGGAGATCGAGGGGCGCAAGCGTTACGACCGCGACAAGGAGGCGGAGAGCCGCAAGCGCCATCACGACAGGATAACCGAATATAACCGCGAGTACCGCCGCCGCAAGCGGCAGAGGCGTTGGCAGAGGCGCAGACG
Organism: uncultured Oscillospiraceae bacterium; assembly: GCA_964428625.1. Lineage (GTDB taxonomy): Bacteria > Bacillota > Clostridia > Oscillospirales > Oscillospiraceae > Faecousia. The sequence continues at coordinate 5,837 of CAYRYT010000005.1, forward strand.
AAGTGGACGCATGAGCAATGGGCTGAGTGGCGGAAGCGTCAGGAAGCGAAGGAGCGCGGCGCACCCGCATGGCTCGTGCGCGAGGTCGCCAAGTTTCTCGCGGCAGAGCGCAATCTCCCGGTGGACGACGTGATGGCTTGGATCATTGAACACGACGGCATCGACTTGCTCGTCAAGGGCGCGGAATCGCTGGGCAAGGACCGTCTGCTGCGGAAATCAGCTGTAGTTTCCGCCGCCCGCGCATTGGTTTTCTACATCGACCCGGACAATGCAAGAATGTTCAAGGATCGCGGAATGGGGCGTTAACGCAATTGTCAGTTTGATAACAATGAGGGATTAGAGGGATGTCTCGATGATTCGGTGTTTCGGAAATCACATTCAATTGTTCAGCCGGGAGAGTGAAGAGGTACTTGCCTGGCGGTGTATTCATACTGGTCGTCAACCCACACTTGAGGAGAGCATCGCCGTACATCCGACGCACGCGAAGATCAAGGGAGTGTGGTATGAGGTACTGCGTCCTTCTCAATATCGACCCTTACGTGGCCCAGACGGATATTACCGATACCTGTATCTTCAGGTGAACCTGATGACGGGGCACTACTACATCGGCAAGTCCAACAAGCAGCGTTGGTCGGAAGTGCGTTCGTACAAGGGATCTGGAAGGCGTTTCATCAATGAGTACCGAAAGTACAAGGACTTCTTCCGTCTGTATATCTTTGCTGTCTGCAAGACGGCCCAGGAGACCGAAGACCTTGAGTCATATATTGTGGATGAGGAATTGTTGTCCGACCCCAATTGTCTCAATCTCGTCTGCGGTCGCGGTGGCACTGGCGACCATCAGACAACGGAGGAGGAGCTTGCCGCGCGCCGCGCATGAGGAAGAGCGTATGCGCAGGCACACCCTGAGATAGGCCAGCAGTTGACGACCAATATGAAGGCCTACTATGCTGAACATCCCGAGGAGATCGAACGTCGGAACGAAAGCATCAGAGCCAAGATGTCCGGTGACGAATACAAGGAAATGACGCGCGAGCGGATCAAGGCATGGCGAGAGGCGCATCCCGAAGAATACGCGCTGGCGAGGGAGAAGAATAGGCAGGCAATACGTTCGCCAGAGGTCAAGGCACGTCAGGCGGAATCCCGAAAGAGATGGCGGCAGGAACATCCCGAGGAATATGAAGCTTGGCAGTCCAAGCTAAAGGCATCTCGCCAGTCGGACGAGGCAAAGGCAAAGAGGCGTGCCTCACTTCGTGCCTGGGCGGAGTCCCATCCAGAAGAGGCGGCCGCGAACGCAAGACGACGGGCATTGGCCTCTGCGGCGAAGAATTCGCGCCCCATTGAGATGCTTGACCAGCAGACAGGACAGGTGCTGATGCGTTTCGCGAATCAACGCGAAGCAGCGCGATGGCTATGGGATCAAGGTAAAACCTCCTGCAAGAATCCCGCTGCCAGCATCGGATGCGTGTGCAATAAGAAGGAAATCCCTGGACATGGGGTTCGGAAGCAAGCCTTTGGTTACGGATGGAGATATGCGAATTGTTGAAAAATTTGCATCATTCTGGATCTGTGATATGATTTAGTCCTGCAAGGTGAATTCTGGGAAAAGGTCACTATCATCCCATTCGGACAATAGCGAATTCCATGACGTCGCCTAAAACGTCATCCCCGAACGAATCTGTGAGTTGCATTCTCTCTGCCTGTCGGTCGTGTAAAAAACAAATATGATATTTGCAAACGCTAATACCAAAATGATATAATATTCTGAATCTTGTTAACGTAGGAGCAATATGGTTTTGACATATAATAATCTTTGGAAAATGCTGATTGATAGAGGTATGAACAAGACGGAAATGCGTCTCAAGGCGGGCATATCGACCGTGACATTGGCTAAGATGTCACGGGGAGAGCCTGTCAATCTGTCTATCATTGGTAAAGTCTGCAATGCATTAGACTGTCACATTGGCGATGTTGTTGATCGCGTGCCAAGCGAGAAGGTTTAAACAACTATGGATACAGCCATGAAGAAAAGAGCCAAAGGTGGTAAGATAAAACAAAACAGAAAGGAAAACACCATGCTTAGACTAAACTGCTTCTTTCAGGCAAAGGAAGGACGCCTCAATGACGCGCTTGCCGCCGCAAAGGAACTGACCGCCGCTTCGCTCAAGCAGGACGGTTGCATTGCCTACGACGTATTCGCGTCGGCAACGCGCCCCGGCGTCCTCCTCATCTGCGAGACTTGGCGCGACGAGGCCGCGCTTGCCGCACACTCCGCATCAGAGCCGTTCGTAAAAAATGTCGCCATCATCGGCGATTGCGGCGAGATGAAGATCGAGAAGTTCGAGATGTAGTTGTTGTGACCTGCCACCGCCAGAGTCGGCTTCGAGCCGCGATTCTCGCCGCGATTGTCGCGGCGGGAGCGGGGCTTTGCGCGCGGGCCGACACGGTCTATGACTGCTTTGAAGTCACTTTGTACAGTCCGAGCTGGCACGTAAAGTCAACGCTTGATGGGTTTACGGACAGAATCGACATCGCAATAGACGACAACGTGCATAACGGATGGAAGGCGCTCGATCATGGTTCTATGAGCGTGTGCTATCTTGCAGGGGCGGCTGTCAACGAGACGGTCAATGCAGACACATTCGCCGGGATGAACTACGAGGTTGAGTTTCCAGACCAAAGCGATTTCATAGTGGCGTTTGTCGTTGGATGCAGCAGCGCAAAGTCCATCGACGGCTATTTCGGATGGTTCAGGGCGGCATACGAAGGAGGAACTATCGTTCTCAAGGGCGGCGCACTCAACACGGTGCGCGGCGGCTCGATCATTGCCGGCATCGAAGAACCGGCGAGCGATCTTGTCTGGCAAACAGTCGATCACGGCGATTGGCTGGAGCTTGCGGGAAACTGCATCCCGTCGGACACGTCTGGGCGCGTTGTCATCCCCTGCGAAATCAACGGCAAGCCTGTGACCTCGATTGGCGAGGCCGCATTTTATGGCTGCCGCCAGATAACCAGCATCATAATTCCCAACTCAATATCAAACATCGGCTACAAGGCGTTCTCGGGCTGCACTGGCATTACATCGCTTTCCGTTCCCTCGTCCGTCACCAATCTCGGCGAGTCGGCGTTTTTCGACTGCAACTATCTCCAGACACTGTCGTTGCATGGCCCGGCGACAATTGTTTCCAACGCCGTGTGGAGCCTGCCGCAGCTACAGAGCATCGAGTTCGGCACGGGTGTGCGCACAATCAGCGCGGAAGCGGTTTGCGGATGCCTTAACCTTGCCTCGCTGACGATACCCGGCGATGTAGAGCGCGTCGAGCCGGGCGCTTTCACATTGTGCGAGAACCTTTCGGCGGTGTCCCTCCATTGGCTTACGAAAGCCGATGAGACCTCGTTTCCGCCCGGATGCGAGATATCGCGCTACGGCATCGCCCACTTGCCCAGTCGCCCCTACTACGAGCCGCCTCTTACCGACGCCGAGATGCTGCAGTTCGTTGACATTGTCGGACGCGAGGCGCTTGTCGGGCGGTCGTGGCTGTCTTGGAGTACGCGACCAAGCGACGACGCGAGTCTTAGGGGCATGGACAGGGCTTGCGTCAGACTTGGTCTGTACCCGACCTCGTTCACCACGTATTCCGGCCCGCACAGGTACTTCTATTTCGGGAAGCCTACGATAACCGTCCTTGAATTCGACCACGCCAACCGCTCCATCAAGATGAAGGTCAACCCGCCGGAGGGATCGCACGTGGCGGCGAAGCCCATGCTTGACTACATCCATCTGGTGGCGATTTTCGATTTAGGCAATTTTCCCGAGAGCGAATTTGAGATTCCTCTTTCCGACGTCAACTTTGACTTCTCGGATTACATGAGCGGCGGAGAGTTCTCGCTGACATACCCCGAGACTGGTGCGCAGTTCATTTATCTGCGGATAGGAGATGAGTGACATGATGCTTGCCAGCATTCTCCTCGTCGCAACCGTATGTGCAAGTGGTGTCGCGCCCTTGCCCGACACGACAAAGGCGACGGTAATTGACGACCTTTCGGTTCTTGGATCGAGTGGCGACATCGCGACCCCGGACTACCTCTTTGCCACAGTCGTGACGAACGAGATGTACGATGCGACGGGCACGAACCAGAACTACTGGACAAAGACCCCGTATGTCGAACGGTACAGACTGTTTGTCGAACTCAACCAGGACGGCCACGAGGACGTGATACTTTCCGCGCCCATCAACCAGAGCGGAACGGGCGGACTTACGTATGGCGTCTATCTCTGGACGAACGGCAACTATGTGTGCATCGGTGACATCGGCGGACACCTTGGAAGTATCAAGGTTGAACACATCAACGAACTCACCCGAATCATCTGGACATATTCGCACAGCAGCTGCCAGTCGGGGGCGATAGGCACGTTCGTCGTCGAGGGATGGCGATGCGTTGACCATCGGCACTGCCATATTGAATTGGGGGACGAGGGGCGAACGCCGCCCACAGTCGGAAGCCAGTTGTTGGACATCATCAACAAGACGGCAACTGTTCCGATTCGCATCGAAAAGACCGAGACGAAGGACGGCAAAATAAGCTGGCGCAAGGTGGAAGGAGAGATTTGAAGACGTAATGGCCAAGACATACACAGATTTTTCGCAACTCTCCAAGGGGATGTTCAGGAAGAGTGACCCAGTGGAGGAAGTTAAGCCAGAGCCGCCAAAAAAGGCTGCGGGCGAGGATGCACTTGCCTGTTTTGGCCTGAACGCGTCAGAAGCCCCTACACGCGCTCCGAGCGCAAGGGCGGACAATGGACGCATCCAATCGCTCGAAGCGAACGTGGCGGCTCTACGCGCCGAATCTGCGGCTTTGGGTGCGGCGAAGGCGGAAGCGGAGCGCAAATCTGCCAATCTTGAGCAGCAGTTGGCCGCTGAACGGCAGATGCGGGCTTCTGCAGAAACTGAGCGAGATCGCCTGCGCGGCGAGGTCCAGCGGCTGAAGAACGAGTTGGAGGAGGTGCTGACGGCGCCTGGAACAGGTAACGGGGAACGGGTAACAGAGATCGGCGCGTCTGTACGGGAGGTTCATGTTCAAGGGTTGCTCGTCCCACCAGCGACGACAGAGGTGTTCCCCGGAGAGGTGAGGGAGCATATCCTCGCCGTGCTGTCGGAGGGGTTGGAGACGGCGCAGAGTTCCGGACGCGAACGACGAGCAACGGTGCTGAAGGATGTGCTATCGGCGAACAAGCCGGGTACCGAACTCGAATGTCGACGTGCGGAGTTGAAGCAAATAATCAAGGACACCGGTTCGTTCATTGATTCCCGCACGATTGCCACCTTGGAGAAGATCGGCTTCAAATGCGTCTCCGGCAACAAGCATTGGAAGCTCGACTACGCCAATGTCCGTTTCCCAATGTCGAAGACCCCGTCCGACCGCCGCGCCGCCTTGAACACGGCGACGGACATAGCGAATAGATGTTTCTGAAGGAGGAAAGCAATGAAGCATTTGATAGTAACGCTCTGCATCGCATCCATGCTTGTGGCCGAGTGCGAAGAGAAGGCAAAGGAGGAAACCATGGAAAAGACGAATCCGACATTCCTACAGCTGGCGAAGGACAGGTTCTCCGTCCGCAACTACGCGAAGAAGCCGGTAGAGCAGGAGAAGATTGATGCCATTCTTGAAGCGGCCCGCGTCGCGCCGACGGCGAAGAACTTGCAGCCGTTCCACATCTACGTCCTTCAGAGCAAGGAGGCGATTGCCAAGATCAACGAGCTGTCGCGCTGCGCATACGAGTCGCCGGTGGTGTTCATCGTGTGCTATGACAAGTCCAAGGCGTGGGTGAGTCCGTTCGATCCGAACGACAACTCTGGCGTGATGGACACGTCAATCGTCGGAACGCATATGATGATGGAGGCGTTCGAGCAGGGACTTGGCTCTTGCTGGGTTAAGTTCTTTGACGCCAAGCAGGTCGCAGCGGCGTTCGACATCCCAGAGAACCTCACGCCCTCGTTTCTTCTCGACGTTGGCTATCCGTCAAACGGCGTAGCCCCAGCCAAGCCACACTTTGAGAAGCGCGAAGTGAAGGACTTTACAACCTACAAGTAATAAGTTATGGACAGACAACCCATATTTAACGGGTATTGTGTATTGATACAATGAAGACCAACAGTGAAAAGACAGAACTTGCATTATGCAGTGTTTCCGTAGCTTGGATCACTAAGGAGCTGTTTGCCAAATATGCTCCAGACTTTGCCGACAAGATCGACTGGAAGGCGTATTCAAAGCTCGGTCGAGAGGAGCGGAAGAATCGTTCGATTGAGTTGAAGAACAAGCTGAAAGACGAGTCACCCCCCTTTCACAACGATCTCTGCGGGGCGCTAAACTTGATTTCGATTGCCGCGCACTCTCGCAAGATCAAGCAGTATATGTCCCGCATAACCACAAAGGTCAGGGAAATCAGCAAGCGCTTCAACCATGAGGCACTGCGAAACGTCATTGAAGACGGCAGGATTTCTGACCCGACGAATACTGCCGCCTGGCTTTGTGTGCACGAGACGGACATGCGTGAAGAGTGGGACAAGCTCAAGCAGTTCGCCATTGCAGAAGAGCAGCGCTACTACAACTGGAGCTGGTATGCGATAACAGACCCCACAAAGGAAGCTACGGATGCGGATATAAAGACGTTTGAATTGGCATTGAAGGAAATCTTCAAAAAAGAGAAAGACGACGAGAACTTCGCGGCGAAGGCATATCGCCTAGCCGAATCGCGGACGTTCATCCGGTACTGCGTATCAACGGCCAAGGACCCGATAGAGACATTCCTCGCCCGGAACGGCGGAATAGAGCGCGGCAACGACCCTACGGCCAACACATTCCTTATTGACCACTATTCCAGCTGCAACTACATACGTATTGCCTTCCCGGACGTGATCGAGGTCGACCGTGTCGCCGCATTGTTCGTGGAGCATGTGCTGGGATGCGAGGTGACTAGCGAAGAGCCGCGCGTCTATCTCAATACGATGCGGAAATACGCAACAAAAGAAGATTGTGACAAAGCCTTTGAGACTGTCGAGAAGGAGTGCGAGAACCTGAAGGATATCCAGCTCAAGTCCATTCGATTCACGGTTGCAGAGGATGTTAAGCGGGCGGAGTTGAGAAGACGTTGCGCCGAAAACAAGAAGCGCGTTTCCGATGGCTTGCCGCTGCTCCCACGGCTTAAGTGCGAGGTGTTTGAAGACGGGAAGTTGTTCGACGAGATAGAGCGAAGTTTCAGCGCGAACGCGCGGCGAAAAGAGCTGATGGATGTCTACGAGCTTGTATTTCGGATTCGCTTGTACGTTGAGACGGAGTCTCAATATCTTTCAACGGAGTTTCGCAATGAATCAGCGCCCTTTACCAGTTATTCGCTTCGCGTGACGCCGAAGAGCGTTCGCTTCGTCCCCCGAATTCAGGAGGTCGCGAACAACAACCATCGCAAGACCTTGCTCAAGATTCAGAAGCTTCTGGAATTTGCGAATGAACCTGCCGCCGCGTTGATCAGGAAGGATAAATCGACATGATGAGATATTCTTGTCCCAAGGTTTTGTGTGCGCTTTACGAGTCCTGTCCTTGCAATCGCTTAATCCCCGCACAGGAGCAGTCAGACCCCGACGAGGATACTGGCGAGTCCTTGTATTTCGCCGCTTGCAGCGAGCAGGGCGAGACGTTCTGTAACCTTCACGCAGACGAGTTGCTGGATGATGACGTGTCTCGGAATGGTGCGGACAATGCGACAAGTGTTCCAGACAGCATTGGCCGACTGTATGGCCAGATGGCGTTTGTCAATCTCTCAAATGACGACAACAAGCTCCGCATGGGTCTTGCAGCCCTGTCGGAGTATGTGATGGACTGCATCTCCCCGGGGGAGGTGCGGATGTTCGGCTGCCCGTTGTTCATGCGGACTGTTTGCGAAATCGACAAGACGAAAGTCGCCAGCATAAGGCTGACGGAATCCGAGGAGGCAGAGGGCCTTTGGACCGACTTCAAGAACAAGATGGACCTCGCGCTGGACATCTTGTCAAAGCGTGGGTTGGCTGGCGCTGAAACCATGAAGGAGTGGCTGCATGACTGCGGCGAGATTACAGGACAGGCCGGTTCCTATCACAGCTACAGGCGAATACGCCATGAGGCACTCGACGGGCTCCTTGAATATTGCCGCGACATGGCGATTTTGAATCATGCCAACTGCAAGGAGGCGATACAGCTCATTTACGCCGGCATATTCGATGAGATTGAGTCCATGCCGGCGTTTTTCCCAACCTCTCATGTCGGCAGAACTGAAACCGTTGCACAAATTGGTGTAACATATCAGTCGCCAACTGAAAGAGATCCGAACGTCAAATGTGATGTTCTTAGAGAAACAATTAAAGCAATAGTCAAAGAACAAACCGATCGCACTATAAAGGTCATCAACAAGCGACATGGAGAAACCAACGCCTTGATTAAGCGAGGAGCCCAAGTGTGCGACAAAAGACCTCGAACGGAACGCAAACAAATTGACAAGGTCGTGAGACTGTACATACTGAAGCATGACATTGAGCGCAATGAGCATGCTTCTATCAGTTGGTGTTGCAGGCAAGTGCTTGGCCGTGGTAGAGATGGAAAATACGATTCCGAGGAGCTAAGGAAACTCGATAATGCCGTTAGGTATGACATTAAGTCCTTTTACGACATTGACACATTGAAAGCTGAGATTCAGTTCGACAGTAAGCATCAGCGGTGAATCAGCCGTAAATTCTGAATAATTTTTCAGAACCGATTTGCAAGAAGGCCCCGTGTTTACGGGGCCTTTGTCATTCCATAGAACATAATTCTTAGAAACTTGTAAGAAGGCCTCATAATTTGCCTTAAAAGCCGCCAATGTCGGTGGCTGGAAAGGCAAATTATGACAAAAAGCAAATCGGCGGCCTCCGTTAAAGGCCAAAAGGCAAATGGAACTTCTCGCAGGGGAAGGTCTCCTAGAAAACTAACTAAATTCCGGGTCGTTTACCGTACCTGGCTTCGCACGGGATCGGGGATAAGGCTTCACTCTGAGGTTGAGGCTGTCGAAGTCCGCAATGTGCGCGGGGATGTCGTGGGCGGCGAGCGTCCAAGGATGATCCCGAAGAGCCGTCGCGGGGGAAGGACGATTTTCCGCGCCTGTGAGATGGCTTCGGCCAGGGCCGGCGCAGGACTTGACGGATCGTGGTTTGGAGGTGCAAGATGAAAACGCCGTCCAAGAGCATCCGGGTCCGCACCTACCTCCGCACCGGTTCAGGGACGAGGCTTGTCGAGGATAAGGTACTCCGCCCCCTCGCTATAAAGGAGCACAGGCGCGGGGTGCGCGACGAGTACCGCGAGTTCGTCTCGGTGTACGGAGAGCCGGGGGTAAGTCGCAGAAGGCCGAGGCGCGTCGCGTACATTCGTGACGAGGGCTGGCGCTCTGCCGCGAACCTCGACATGAGGCTTGACGAGGACGGCAAGCCGTCCGAGGGAGACCAGATGGCCGTCTACCAGATGATGCGCCCGCATCTCAAACTGGTTGCGAGGAACCTCGCGTTGGGCGGCATAATCTCGTACTCCGACGTTCGCGACATGGAAACGGCGCTCTTCGAGGTGTGCCGCGATTCGCTGCCGAAATGGGATCCCGCAAGGGCCGGGCTCAAGACGTTTCTCTACGAGTGCGTCGCCTCGGCCACGGCGAATTACGTTGCGGAGCAGAAGTGCCGGAAGCGCTCCCTCTCCTACAGGCACCTCGCAATCGTCAACTCCCCGGTGGAATCAGAGGGCGACGAAGAGAGCGCAAGGGAGTCGCTTTCCGACGCCATCAGCATAGAGGCCATTCCGGACAGGAAGGCGACGGAGCGCATGGAGTTCGCATGGGCCTACAACGAGCTGATCGCGCTTCTCGACGCCGACGAGCGGCTGGCGCTCGACTACCTTGTGCGCGACTACGACCAGACCACGGTCGCCGACTGGATGGGCCAGTCGCTCATGTGGTTCCGCCGCCATGTTCTGCGTTCGCTGCAGGCGAAGGCCGAATTCTGCGGGTTCTCGCCGTGCAACGGGACGTATGTCTGAGCCGCACCGGACGCCCCGCCGAAAAATTCTCGTGAATCTATGTTAAAACGTGATACGGAATCTTGTATAAGTAGTGTGGGGGGACAGGCGGTTTTCGACGGGGCGTCCCCAATTCAATCACCCATTAAAGGAAAAAGCAATGGACAAGCTGTCTTTTTTCGCCGACATTCCGTCGGCCGAGTACCACCAGGCGGCGCGAGACGGCCGATACCTCTCAAGCCACCTGCTGGGGGACTTCAGAAAATCTCCGAGGCTTTACCAGAAAAAGATGAACGGAGAGATCGAGCCGTCCGAGTCGGCGGCTCTCGCTCTCGGACGGGCGGTACACGCCCTCATTTTGGAGGGACGCGCCAAGTTCGACGAGGAATTTCTAGTTTCCTCGGGACCGATAAACGCGAAGACTGGCGAGCCGTTCGGGAAACTCACTAAGGCGTACAAGGAATGGGCTGCCGCGCAGACCAAGGAGGTAGTGAGCGGTCCGGACTTTGACTTCATGTTGAAGCTTCGCGAGAGCGTCTGGGCGCATCCGGTCGCCCGCGAGCTGCTGGACGCGGGAATCGCCGAGCAGACCGTGCGCACGACCTATTGCGGCGAGCCGTCGCAAATCCGAATGGACTGGTTCCGCGCCGACTTCGAGGGACGTCCGATCATTTGCGACCTTAAGACGTGCGAGACGCTCGACTACTTCGAGGGCGACGCGAGGCGCTTCGGATACCCGCAGCAGGCCAGTTTCTACAAGGAAGTCCTCAAGGCTGCGTCGAGGGGCGAGATAGACGCGGACTGCTACCTAATTGCGGTCGAGAAGCGAGAGCCGATGCGCTGCGGGGTGTGGAAGATCACCGACGGGCTGCTGCAGGCGTGCGCCGCCGAGAACGAACGCGCAATCGCCGAGCTGCGCGAATGCCGCCGGACGCACACGTGGCCGACGCGGACGGAAGAACTCTCGATACTCGACGTATAGAAAGGATCACAACATGAAACCGGAAACGGAAGTGGCGCTTCGCGGCGTCCTTATGATGGACTTGGAAATCAAGAAGGAGAACGTCGAGCGGGCCTTGGACGTGCTTCGCGGCAAGGCCGACGGCGAAGAGATAATTATCCACAACGTCAGGTTCCCGGACGCAATGGACATTCTCAAGGTTTCAAGAAGAACGCTGCGTCATTATCTCGATAGCGGATATCTCGACCGCGTCTACGGGGGTGGCCGCAGGGCTATCGGCGTTAGCCGCGAGAGTCTGCTGCGGTTCATGAGCCGCAGGACGGTTGAACACAGAGAACGCGACGGAAAAAGTTACCTGAACGGAAAGGCTTGCGACGTCCCAGGGAGGTCCTGGGCTCGAGAACTGAAACAATGAAAGGAACACACATGGGAAATCCACTCGAATCAATAACGACGGGACGCCAGCCGCAGCCTCCTCGTCTCATGGTCTATGGCGCGGAAGGTGTCGGAAAATCGTCGTTCGCGGCATCTGCCCCGAAGCCCGTCTTTGTGCAAACCGAGGACGGTCTCTCCGAGATCGACACGTCGAAGTTCCCGCTCTGCGCGACATACGCGGACGTGGTGGAGCAGCTGAAAGCGGTTCGTGACGGCGAACACGACTTCCAGACGCTGTGCATCGACTCGTTGGACTGGCTGGAGCGTCTCATATGGGACCGCGTCTGCCAGGACTATGGGGTCAAGTCCATCGAAAAGGCCGACGGCGGCTATGGCAAAGGCTACACGCACGCGCTCACCTATTGGCGCGAGATCGTGAAGCTTCTGAACGAGATCCGCTCGAAGCGACAGATGGCAATCATCCTCGTCGCCCACGCGAAAGTGGAGCGCTTCGAGGACCCGGAGCATCCCGCATACGACCGCTACCAGCCGCGCCTCCATAAGGCGGCGAACTCGCTCGTCTGCGAGTGGGCGGACGCGGTGCTTTTCGCGACCCGCAGGATGCGCATCGACTCGACAACCGGCAAAGCCGCCCCCGTCGGCGCGGACGGCGGCGAGCGCGTCATCCGCACCAACGGCTCTCCCGCGTTCAACGCGAAGAACCGCTATTCGCTTCCGGCCGAGATGCCGCTCTCTTGGGATGCTTTCATGCAGGGCATGAAAATAAAGGGATGAGGGATGAAGGATGAGGGATGTGAGGAGAGCGCATCTCTTTCTCATCCCCCATACCTCATACCCCATCCCGAATCAGTTTCAAATCAATAAACTGCAAAAGGAAAGGTCAATAACAATGGCACAACTGAACTTCAACGCGGCGGAGATCGACACGACTTCCCGCGACGCAATCCCCTCCGGCATATACGAGGCGGTAGTCACCGATTCGGAGATGAAGGCCACCAAGAACGGCCTCGGCATGGGCATAAATCTCACGTTCGAGATTCTGTCCGATGGTCCCGCCAAGGGCCGCAAGGTGTTCGTGTGGATCAACTACGAGCATCCGAAAGTCGAGGCACAGCGCATCGGGCGCGAGGAGCTCGCCAGCCTCTGCAAGGCGGTCGGCGTCGCCGAGCTAAACGACACCAACCAGCTCCACAATCTGCCTTTGATGATTACGGTTGCCATCGACAGGAACGATCCAAGCCGCAACATCGTCAAGAAGTACGCGGCTAAGGCGGGGAACGGGCAACAGGGAACGGGGAACGGGGCTACTGTGCAGACAGTTCCGGCGACCGCCTCCGGGACACCGCCGTGGCGCAGGTAGAGTTTGACCTCCCTTGGCCGCCCAGCGTCAACAACTACTACCGCCACGTCGGGCCGCGCGTCCTCATAAGCCGCGCGGGGCGCAAGTACCGCACGATGGTCGTAAGCCGCCTCGGAGGGCAGAAGAAGCTCTCCGGGGCGGTTTCGCTTTCCCTCGAGTGCTACCCGCCGGACAGACGGCGGCGCGACCTCGACAATCTGCTCAAGTGTTTGCAGGATTCAATTACCGCAGCGGGCGTCCTTGACGACGATTCGCAGATAAGGCGTCTCCAAATGGAGATGCTCGAACCAATCGAAGAAGGACTCGTCCATGTACGACTTGAGACCTTACCAGAGCGACGCGGTCAAGGCCGTGTACGACCACCTTCGGGATAAGGACACGAATCCGTGCGTCGTCATCCCTACGGCCGGCGGGAAGTCGCTCTGCATAGCCGAGGTCGCCAAGGATGCGGTCGTGAAATGGCATGGGCGCGTTCTCATTCTCGCCCATGTCAAGGAACTGGTCGAGCAGAACGCCGGGAAGATAAAGGCAATCCAGCCTGACCTTCCCGTCGGAATCTACTCCGCAGGACTGGAAGCGAGGGACATTGAGCAGCCCATCATCGTAGCCGGCATTCAGTCAATCTACAACAAGGCCGACATCTTCAAGCCGTTCGACCTTGTCATGATAGACGAATGCCACCTCATTCCGCCGGACGGAGAAGGACGCTACCAGACGTTCCTCAATGCCGCCAAAGCGATGAATCCGAATGTCCGCCTCATTGGCTGGACGGCGACTCCCTACAGGACGCAGGGCGGGCTCATCTGCAAGCCGGAGAACCTGCTCAACGAGGTCTGCTACGAGATCGGGGTCAAGGAACTCATCAACCGTGGCTACATCTCGAACATCACCGCGAAGGCTGGAAAGTTCACGCCCGACACGGACGGTCTGCACATTCGCGCAGGAGAGTTCGTGTCCGAGGACGTGGAAAAGCTGATGGGCGAGGACGGGCTCGTCAATTCCGCCTGCCGCGAAATCGTGGAACTCACGAAGAGTCGCAAGGCGTGTCTCATATTCTGCACGTCCGTTGCGCACTGCAAGAAGGTTGCCGACGCAATCAAGCGCTTCTCCGGCGAGGAGTGCGCAATCGTGACGGGCGACACGCCTGCGAACGAGCGAGAGGAGACGATCAAGCGGCTTCGCGGGGAATCGGTCAAGGCAGACCTCTTCAGCGACAAGCCGCCGCTCAAGTATTGCTGCAATGTCTCGGTTCTCACGACGGGGACGGACATCCCGCGCCTCGACACCATCGCCTTGCTGCGTCCGACGAACAGCCCTGGGCTTCTCGTCCAGATGGTCGGACGTGGCTTTCGCCTGTCGCCCGAGACTGGCAAGACCGAGTGTCTCGTCTTGGACTACGGACGCAACATTGAGCGCCACGGTCCGATCGACATGATACGAGTCGGGGAACGGGGAGCTGGGAACGGGGAACCGCTGGCGAAGGTGTGTCCGCAGTGCAAGGCAATCGTGAACCTTCCCGTCATGCTCTGCCCCGAATGCGGCTACCAATGGCCGCGCAAGGAGCCTGAGCGCAAGGCGCACGAGGCGACTGCGGCGAAGGTCGGCATCCTGTCGGGCGAGGTCACGGTCGAGAAGTTTCCCGTCCAGCACACGTCATATCAGGTCTGGGAGAAGCGGGGAGCGCCGCCTGACGCGCCGAAGACGGTGCGTGTCACCTACGACGTGGACTACCTCACGCACTATTCCGAATGGCTATGTCCTGAACACACGGGCTACGCCAGGCGGAAGTTCGAGAAGTGGTGGCGGGAGCACGCGCACCCCGAGTGCTTCATACCCCGCACCGCCGACGAGGTGTGCAAGTGCGAGTTCTCGGGGATGCTGCGCGAGGTAAAGGAGATAACCGTTCGGTTCGTCTCCGGGCAGAAGTACCCGGAGATAACCGGCTACGAGCTTGGCGACTTCCAGCAGGTACAGTCGGGTCAAGGCGCACAGGGAGAGGAGGTTTCCGATGAAGACTGGGATGACATTCCCTTCTGACGAGGAGGAGTGGGAGTGGATCGAGCGCATGGCGAGACGGCGCGAGCGGCTTTTATGGGCCGTCCGCTACACGGCCATCTTCGCGCTCGGCATTTCGCTTTTGGTCGTCCTGCTGTGGTTCGGAGCCAGAAACATGGGCGAGAAGCGCTACGATCCGTGGCAGAACGCGATCCACAACGTCCGCTCGCAGAGCGGATGATGCACACATAACAAGAAGAAAACAAAGGAGGCCACATGGCTACAATACCCGTCGCGACGGCAATGGCGTATCTCGCCGCAGGCCTCTCGTGCCTTCCGGCATCCAAGGCGAGGAAGCATCCCGCCATAGGCTCGTGGAAGAACTGGCAGACGCGGCTTCCGACGGAGGTCGAGGTCAGGGCGTGGTTCTCGAACGCGCACGACGCGATATGTGTGGTTGCGGGGTCTGTCTCCGGGAATCTCGAATGCCTCGACTTCGACAACGGCGGGGAACTCTTCGCCGCGTGGATCGAAAAAATCGATACCGGGCTTCTCGCGCGGCTCGCCATCGAGCAGACGCCCTCCGGCGGCTACCATGTGTGCTACCGCTGCGAATCGCCGGTCGAGGGCAGCCTGAAGCTCGCCCGCGGCATCCGTGACGGCAAGCAGAAGACGCTCATCGAGACGCGGGGCGAGGGCGGGCTCTTCCTCTGCGCACCCACGGAGGGCTATGTCCTCCAGCAGGGGGACTTCGCCCATGTGCCGACCATCTCGCCAGACGCCCGACAAGCCCTCCTGGACGCCGCGCGTTCGCTCGACGAACTTCCGGCGGCAGCCACGCCGGCCGTCCCCGCCGAAGCGAACGCGGGGTTTTCCTGCGCGGATTCCGCCCCTGCGGGCGGAAAGGACGCCTTCGACCTGGCTCCCGGCGACGATTTCAACGCCCGTGGCGACGTCCATCCACTTCTTGAGGCGGCCGGCTGGCGTTTCTGCGGCGTCAAGCCCGACGGCAACGAACAGTGGACGCGTCCGGGCAAGGACCCGCGAGACGGCATCTCGGCGACCTACAGGGACGGTTCGTTCTATGTGTTTTCGTCAAACGCCGCCCCGTTCGAGCCGAATGCCAAGTACAGCCCGTTCGCGGTCTATGCGACGCTCCGGCACGACGGCGACTACACGGCGGCCGCGTCCGCCCTGCTTGCACAGGGCTACGGCAAGGCGAAGAGCGCAACGGACGGCGTGACGCTCAACCTAAAGCCGACCGCCGCCGACGGGCCGGCACAGGCGGAGGAAGGCCCGATACCGCTGGGGACGCTGAAGAGGCGATTCCCGGAGATGCGCCCCGTCCTCATCGACGGATTCCTGCGGATAGGAGAGACGATGAACATAATCGCCGCGCCGAAGACCGGCAAGAGCTGGCTCGTCACGCAGCTGTGCATCTGCGTCGCGTCCGGGACGGACTGGTTCGGCCACGTCTGCACGCCAGGACGAGTCCTCATCATCGACAACGAGCTTCACGAGGAGACGTCCGCGAACCGCATCCCGCTCGTCGTGGAGGCGATGCGCAAGGCGAACCCAAGTCTCCCCAATGTGGACGACATGATCGATGTGTGGAACTTGCGCGGCAAGTGGAAGTCGATAGCCGATCTCTCCATGTGGCTTCCGAGGTTCAAGGAAGCGGGGTACAGGATGATCGTCATCGACGCGTTCTACCGTGCGCTCCCGAAGGACACGGACGAGAACGACAACGGCTCTATCGCCAGCATCTACAACCTCATCGATACCTTCGCCAAGCAGGTCGGGTGTTCGTTTGTGCTGATCCATCACACGTCCAAGGGAAACCAGTCGCAGAAGTCCATCACCGACGTCGGAGCTGGCGCGGGCTCGCAGTCTCGTGCGGCGGACACGCACCTCATCCTGCGTGAACACAAGGACGACGGCTTCTTGGTTCTTGAGGCCGTGGTGCGCTCGTTCCCGAGGCAGGAGCCGATTGTGCTGCAGAAGGCGTTTCCGCTCATGCTGCCCGACTACGAGAGGAATCCCGACGACCTCGCTGGCAAGGCGGAGGCGAAGATGGAGCGCACAAAGACGCCATACACGGAGATGGTTGAGGCTTCCCACGGCGTGGCAAACATAGTCGACAACAACCATCCGCTCCCGAAGACGGAGTTCGTCATCAAAGTGCGCGAGGTCTTGGGCCTCTCGGCGAGAAAAGCGGCTGCGGCTGTCGACAAGGCACTTCGCGAGGGGTGCATAGTTGAGAAGCGTCTGGCCGGCGTCCCCCTCAACCAGAGGGCGACGCTCTTCATCATGAAGCCTGAAACCGACGAATCTCAAGGCGGCGGCGGAGCGGACGGATCATGCGAAGACGATGATGGCGGCTGACGCCAGAACCCTGTTTCCTGCGTTTTTTACACCTGTTTTCAACACCTGTAAAAAACAGCGTTTGAAACAGCGTTGAAAACACCCCGGCAGCGAGGTGCGGGACGATGTTTTTCACGTTCCTTACAGCATACCTTTGGTATAGCTGTAAAGGAAGCGTGTAAAAATCATCTTTCGCTCCGCTCACCCGCCCTGCTGCATTCGGCCTTTTTCACACCGCAAGTGTAAAAAACAGATCGGAGACGAAAAGATGAACTCAAACGAAATCGAACTCTGGCTCTCAATACCTGAGACGGACAACCGCTTCGAGGTCAGCAACTTTGGACACGTCAGGCAAATGGCGAGAAACCGCAGGCACGGAAGGAGAACTCTCCGTGTTCAGGATGTCAAGGCAAAACCTCTTGTCGCCGACTTCGAGAGCGGAGAACTTGGCTGGTCGGTGTTCTTCGACAACGCCAGCCACTTCTTTCCGCGAGACCGCCTCATGGCCATGTTCCCCGAAGCCGTCCTCAACATCGACCATTTCGCCGACGGAGACTGCATTGCAGCACGCGAGGCGGCATTGCGCGACTACGAGGAGCGGCACGGAGAACCGTATTCGCCAGCATATAGTCCGAAAGTCGATGAATGAAGAAAGCCGACCGCACGGGCAACCGAAAGAGGCCGATGACGAGGCCCCGAAAACCGCCCGAGTGGTCGACGGGGGACATTGTGCCATAACCACCGCGACAAGTCAACGGGCTGACGATGGATTTGTGGCTTCAGGCAAGAATGCGCGAAAAGCCCCGAAGTCCTCGCCCTGGCGCGTCCGTAGCGTCGGGGCGGTCAACGGGCGGTCTCGCCGCCCGGACGCAACCTGGGGCGTTCTGGGCGGCAAAGCCACGGTTCCTCCCTGCCCCCTCTCAAAGGCAGGGCGCGGGAAGGAGCAGCGCTCCAGGGCAGACTTTCTTTCTTTTGACGTAATTTTTCAAGGAGGCAAAAATGCCAGCAAAATCAGCAGAAATGACCTACGCGACCGTGTGTTCGGGGATTGAATGCATGAGCGCGGCGGTAGCGCCGCTCGGCGGATGGAAACCGGTGTTCTTCAGCGAAATCGAGCCGTTTCCGTGCGCCTTGCTGCAGCACCGATACCCGACGGTTCCGAACCTCGGGGACATGACTAAAATCACAGCCGAGAAGATTGGCAACGAAAAATGGAGGATCACGAATGGAACAGATGTCATTGAACTTGCCGGGCGTCTCGGCTGTCTCGCCGGCGGCACGCCGTGCCAGGACGTGTCGGTCGCGGGGAAGCGCGCGGGCATGGCCGAAGGCAGCGGGACCCGCTCCAGCCTTGCCTTCCACTTTGCAAGGCTTTGTCGAGAGCTACAACCCCGATGGGTCGTATGGGAGAACGTTCCGGGAGTTCTCACCTCCAACGGAGGACGCGACTTCGCGCACTTCGTCCGCTCGATTGGGGAATGCGGGTATTCTCTTGCCTACAGGACTCTGGACGCTCAATGGGTGCGAGTGGACGGGCTGCCCCGCGCAGTTCCCCAGAGACGCCGGCGTGTGTGGCTTGTCGGACATCTTGGAGACGACTGGCGAACACCTGCGGAAGTACTGTTTGAGCCTCAAGGCGTGCGCGGGGATTCTCCGCCGTGCCGCATCGCGGGGCAAGGATTTACCGGCGAGACTGGCGGCGGCGCTGAAGGCGCAGATCGCCCGGTTCCAACGAACAGCAATGGCGGAGACGTGATGCCCGCCCTCACCGCGCGGGACCTGGAGGCGCGGATGACTGGACAGGCGGACAGAAGCGGCGGCTACATCATGCAGCCGTCTGGCTTCGACCCCTACGAGCCGGGAGGCGTCAAGTCGGACAGCCCGGAGGTCTCGGGCGCTCTCGTCAACGGATCGTCGCCCGGCTTCCACAACGCGGTGTGCTTCGAGAACCACCAGACGGATGCAAGGACGCAAGAGGTCGATGTCGCCCCCACTATGGGCGCGACGCACAACGCGCAGGCGTCGAACAACAACCCTCTTGTCGTCGCCATCGACATGGACAAGAACAAGCCGACGAACGCCGACAAGCCCGTCCGCAACGGCGGCGCGGGGTTCGGCGTCTCGGAGAAAGGCGCGTCCTACACGCTGACCGCCCGAGACCAGCACGCCGTCGCCTACGCCATCGACTCGATGGGCTCCAACGCGATGAAGTCGAAGAACCCGAAGAGCGGCTGCCGAGAGGTCGAGTGCGCGCCGACGCTCACGACAGTCGATTCCGCCCCGGTGAAGCACCAGGGAGGCACGGCGGTGGTGGCGTTCCTGCCCGGCAACTCGGCGAAAGCACAGGGCGTCAGCGCGGAGGAAGAGGTTTCGCCCACGCTCGTCAAGACGCAGGGAGAATCGGGCAACAAGGTCGCCGTTGCCGCCGAATGTGTCGGGGTGTTCGACATGGAGGCGGGGAAATCCGGAGCGAGGACGGATACGTCCGGTGTTTCGCCCACAATCCTCGCCCTCCACGGTACAGATCCCCACGCGGTGTGCATCGGCTTCAACGCAGAGCCGGGAACGCACGTCCAGACCCCGCACGACAACGTAGGCGACACCCTCGCCGTGAGCCACAAGTGCGGCGTCGCAATCGGACTCGACCGCGCGTCCTTCAACCAAGGCAAGAACGCCAAGTTCGGCTTCTCGGTCGAGGAGGAATGTGCGCCTACGGTCGTATCGAAGGGACCGGGTGCGGTCTCGTTCGAGCCTGGAATAGCCAAGCGCGAGGGAGCGTCGCACCGATTCTCGGACGAGGTGACGTCGACATTGCGCTCGGACATGGGCGACAACCTCCCGGCGGTCGCGGTCGACTACATCGTCCGCCGCCTTACCCCGCTCGAGTGCGAAAGGCTCCAAGGTCTGCCCGACGGCTATACGAAGATACCGTATCGCGGAAAGAGCGTGGACGAGTGTCCTGATACGCCCCGTTATAAGTCTCTCGGTAATGGCTGGGCGGTCAACTGCGCCCGCTGGATATGCCAGCGAATCCAGGAACACGAACAGGAGAACACACATGGAAACTAACAGGATGAAGGTCGTGAACGTCCCCGTCTCGGAGATCGTTCCCTACGAGAACAACCCGCGAATCAACGATGGGGCGGTCGAGCAGCTGGCGAATATCATCGCCACGCTCGGTTTCAGGAATCCAGCCGTACTCAACAAGGACAAGGTCATCATCGAGGGTCACACAAGGCTTCTCGCGGTGAAGAAGCTCGGCTGGGAGACGATGCCCTGCATCATCGCCACCGACCTGACGCCCGAGCAGGAACAGGCCTTGCGCATCGCCGACAACAAGATTGCGGAAATCGCGGAATGGGACGAGGACAAGCTGAAGGTCGAACTCGCCGCGTTGCAGGAGGCGGGATTCGACCTCTCTCTCCTCGCGTTCGGCGACGACGAGCTGGACGACCTACTTGGCGGCGAGGCGGGGACGCATGGTGAGACAGAGCCTGACGCTGTTCCCGAAACGCCGGAGATTCCCGTCTCCACGCCAGGAGAGGTCTACCAGCTCGGAAAGCACCTCCTCGTCTGCGGCGACTCGACGAAGCCAAACGATGTCGACAAGGTGTGCAAGGCGGACGAGGCCGACCTCTGGCTCACGGACCCGCCTTACAACGTGGACTACCACAGCTCGGACGGACAGTCGATCCAGAACGACTCGATGGAGGACACGAAGTTCCGCGAGTTTCTCAGGGCGGCGTTCGGCTGTGCGGAGAAGCGCCTCAAGCCGGGCAGATCGTTCTACATCTTCCACGCAGACTCCGAGGGCTACAACTTCCGTGGAGCTTGCTTCGATGTCGGCCTTCGCGTGAGGCAATGCCTCGTCTGGAAGAAGAATTCGCTTGTCCTCGGGCGGCAGGACTACAAGTGGATTCACGAACCCTGTCTCTACGGTTGGCGCGAGGGGGCGGCGCACGAGTGGCACTCCGACTGTTCGCAGACGACTGTCATGGAGTTCAACAAGCCGAAGAAAAACGACCTTCATCCGACGATGAAGCCGGTCGAGATGCTGTGCTACCTGATCGGCAACTCGTCGAAGCGCGGCGACATCGTCCTCGACACCTTCGGCGGTTCGGGCTCGACGCTTATCGCCTCCGAAAGGACGGGCCGCGTGTGCCGGGCCGTCGAACTCGACCCCAAGTACTGCGACGTCATCCGCAAGCGGTGGGCGGAGTTCGTGCATGGCGAGGGATGCGACTGGGAGCGGCTGACGCCGGCTTTGGGGAACGGGGACACGTCATCCGACACGTCACCGGCGCCAGAAGCGGAGGACGCACACGATGAAGGTGCTTGAACTCTTCTCCGGGACGGGCGTCCTGTCGGCTGCGTTCAGGGAGCGCGGCCACAGGACGCTGACCGTGGACTGGGAGGAGTCGCACAAGCCCGACCTCAAGGCGGATATCGGGGCGCTTTCGGCCGATGACATCGTTCGGCTGTTCGGACGCCCCGACATCGTCTGGGCAAGCCCTGACTGCACGACGTATTCCGTCATGTGCATCTCGCGCCACCGCGACGGAATAAAGCCAAAGTCGGACTACGCGGCGCAATGCGACCGCGTGAACGCCCATGTCTGCGACCTCATCCGCGAACTGAGGCCCAGGGCGTGGTTCGTCGAGAACCCGGTGGGGATGCTGCGGAAGATGCCGTTCGTCCTGAAGTTGATGGAGGACACGGGCGGAAGCCGCCACACGGTAACCTACTGCCAGTACGGGGAGCGGCGGCAGAAGCCGACCGACATCTTCACGAATCACCCCGACCCGCAGTTCCGCCCGCCGTGCAGACGCGGCGACAAGTGCCACGATGCGGCTCCTCGCGGCTCCAGGACAGGGACGCAGGGGCTGAAAGGCAAGGCACTCCGGGCGAAACTCCCAAAGGCGCTTTGCGACCATGTCGTCCGCATCTGCGAGAGTCTCGTGTAAGTGCGGAAATGTGTGCGAACTCTGCAATTGTGTCGTGTAGATATCGCTCTCTACACGACACAACTGCGTGCGAAACACACTCCCAAATGCGGCGTTAGTTGGCTATAAAGGCTCGATTTGCGCCGTATCTCTCTAGAAATCCAAGTAATAACGCCCGATAGAGGTGTGAGAGATCTATACGTCAACGTTGGCGTGTTGTGGATCCACACTATCGGGCGACACTCTTCGACAAACCAGTAAACAGCCCCTTGAAAATGGGGCAGAAAGGCAAAAATGGCAAAGAAAATCCAATCTTCCGAATACTGCACGGTCGGTCATTCCGACAGGACGTGCGACTATATCGCCTCGTACATCCTCGACAAGTACATGGAGGCGGACAGGAACTCGCGAGTCGCGCTGGAGGTTCAGCTCAAGGACGAGTTCTGCACGATATCTGGCGAAGTGACGAGCAAGGCCCGGTTCGGAACCGACGCAATCGCGGCGTTTGCGCGCGAGGCGGTCGAGAAGATCGGCTACACGCCGGAGTACCAGGCGAAGTTCGGCGCGGCGAATGTCGTCTCCGGGCGCGAGCTCGTCGTGGAGACGCACATATCCCACCAGTCGGGCGACATCGCTCAGGGAGTGAACCGCGACAGTTGGGGCGACCAGGGAATCTTCTGGGGTCTTGCGGTGGACGAGCCGAAGATGGGCTACCTTCCGAAGGACTACTTCCTCGCCCGCAGGCTCGGACAGGAAATCGCGGGGAAACTTGGCGGACTGGACGTGAAGACGCTTGTCACGCTTGAGGACGGCAAGCCGGTCGAGTGCTTCATCGCCATCCCGCTTGCGCCGGGAGAGGACGATGCGCCCGTCGTCGCGGCGGCGAAATCGCTGGTCGGCGAGGACTGCCGCATCGTCGTGAACGGGACGGGGCGGTACGTGACGCACGGCTCTGTCGGTGACTGCGGAACGACGGGCAGGAAGCTCGTCGTGGACTTCTACGGCGGGAATTCAGGAATCGGCGGCGGCTCGCCCTGGGGTAAGGACCCGACGAAGGCGGACGTCACATTGAACGTCTACGCCCGCAGGTGCTCCCTTGAGGGGATGAAGCGGTACGGACTTCCCGAAATGCGCTGCGCGATATCGTGCTGCATCGGCAGGCGGGACATCCGCGTCTCGCTGTTCGACAGGGAGATGAACCTCGTCGAGGAGCGTATCGAGTCCGACCCCGCGAGCCACCTCATCGAGCTGCTCGGACTCGACAAGCCCGTCTATGCCGACACGTGCGCTCGCGGTCTCTTCGGATACGAGACGCTTTAGCGAACGGAGGCGAAGAGCCCGCGACCAGCCTTGCGAAAGCGTGACGCTTCGCCCTTGTCCTTGATCTCGCGGATGATCGCGGAGTAGAGGGTCTGTTCCGGCGTTTTGCCGCCCTTGGGCGTCCAGATGCCGGACTCCTTTGCCTTTTCGATCATCGCCCTGACCGCCAGCGGCTCGTCGGACTGTTCCAGCACGGCGGCCGCCGCGTTCAGGAGCGAGAGTCCTTTCTCGGGCGAGGTCGCCGCCTTGGGCTTCGTAGCCTTGGGCGTGGTAGCGGCGGCTGTCTCGCCGCCCTGCTGCGATTCGAGCGCCTTGACGGTGAGCGTCTTGCCGCTTCGCGTCTCGACCGTCCAACCGTTCTCGGCCTTTGCCTTGACGCGCACCTCGACGAGGTTGCGTCCCACCTTGGAGAATGCGCGGTCGCCCGCCTGGTATTCCTTGCACATTACATCGTTCCTTTCTTGTGCATTTGCGTCCGTGTTCCCCATGAACCCGGGACGGTGCACATATTCGCTCTTATTCCGGGACAAGTCAACGGGGTATCGGAAACTATTTCAACAAACTTCAAAAAAGGAGGCCAGCCATGCCGGAACAGAGCCGCGACCACATTACGAAGGATAACTTCGTGACCGCCATGCGGAGGTCGGGGTCCCGTACCCTGACGCTCGAACGGCTCGAAGCCGACATCGCCGCCGGCGCTCCCGTCAACGCGGACGGGACGATCAACATCCTGAAGTACGTCGCGTGGATTGCAAAGGAGCTTGGAGATGACGGTCAACGTTAAGAAGATGAAGCCCGTGGAGATGGTGCGTTTCCTGAACTCCACGGAACTTGGGACGGTCATGTCCGCCGCGATGGTGTACCGCCATTTCTCCGAGGCTGGCTACCGCATCGCCTCGACGGAGGATTCGCGTTGCCTGAGCTTCTACCGCTACGCGGCGTGGCTCATCGACAAGCGCAACACGCCATCGGAGCCGATAGGCGGATACGAAGCCCACCGCGAGGCTGCGGCGCAGCGGCAGGCTGACTTGTCCCTTGCCGGGCGCGACATCGGTGAACTGCCCGCCGTCGTGGACGAGGCGAGAAAGGAATCGTGCCGCTTCGACTTCAGGAAGTTCTGCGAGACCTACTTCCCGGAGGTGTACAGCCTCGAATGGTCGGACGACCACCTGCGGGCAATCGAAAAGCTCCAGAAGGCCGTCCTCGAAGGCGGACTCTTCGCACTCGCGATGGCTCGCGGCAGCGGCAAGTCGAGCCTGACGGAGACTGCCGCCATCTGGGCTATGGCCTACGGACACCGCGAGTTCATCGTCATAATCGGTGCAAGCGAGGGAGCGGCGCTCGAAATGCTCGATTCCATCAAGACGGAACTTGAGGTCAACGAACACCTCCAGGAGGATTTTCCGGAGATGGTCTATCCGATAGCCCGCCTTGAGGGAATCGCCAACCGCTGCGCGGGACAGCTCTACAAGGGCGAGCGGACGCGAATCGCATGGACTGCGAGCGAGATCGTCCTTCCGACAATCGCAGGCGCGGCCTCGTCGGGCGCAATCGTCCGCGTCGCCGGCATCACCGGGCGCATTCGCGGCATGAAGTACAAGCGCCCCGACGGACGGACGGTCCGCCCGGAGTTCGTTATTGTCGACGACCCGCAGACGAGTGAGTCCGCCGGTTCTGCCGAGCAGACGAGAAAGCGCGTCCGCGTTCTCGCGGGCGACGTCCTCGGCCTGGCGGGGCCGGGCAGGAAGATTGCGGGCGTCATGCCTTGCACGGTGATCCGTCCAGGCGACATGGCCGAGCAGATGCTCGACCGCTCGAAGCACCCGGAGTGGAACGGCGAGCGCTGCCGGATGCTCTACAAGTTCCCGAAGAACGAGGAGCTGTGGAACCGCTACGCCGACATCCGGGCAGACGAGCTGCGGGAGAAAGGCACTTTCGCAAAGGCTACGGCGTTCTACGCCGCGCACAGAAATGAGATGGACGAGGGTGCGGTCGTGGCGTGGCCGGCGAGGTACAACCACGACGAAATCTCGGCCGTTCAGCACGCGATGGACCTGAAGCTCACCGACGAGGCGGCGTTCTGGGCGGAGTACCAGAACGAGCCGCTGGCGGAGGACTTGGGGACGGAGGAGCAGCTCACGTTGGACGGCGTGTCCTCCCGCGTGAACGGGCATTCACGCCTCGGCGTTCCCGTGTCTGCTACGCACGTGACGGCGTTCATCGACGTCCAGAAGACGATGCTGTTCTACTGTATCGTCGCGTGGGACGACGATTTCACGGGCCGCGTCATCGACTACGGTGCGTGGCCCGACCAGAAGCGGCGGTTCTTCACGCTTGCGGACGCCAACGTCACGCTCCAGTCGAAGTTTCCGAGAAGCGGCCTTGAGGGCTGCCTCTACGAGGGGCTGAAACGCCTCACGGGGGAGATTCTCGGACGTGAGTATTTCCGCGACGACGGCGCCGCGATGCGGATTGAAAAGTGCCTCATTGACGCGAACTGGGGCCAGTCGACGGACACCGTGTACCAGTTCTGCCGCGAGTCGGCGTTCGCGAGCGTCCTCACGCCCTCGCACGGCAAGTACATCGGCGCAAGCTCCAAGCCGATGGGCGAGTACAAGAAGGCAATCGGCGACAGGGTCGGCCTCAACTGGCGGATGCCGAACGTCCGTGGCAAGCGGGCGATACGGCACGTAGTGTACGACACCAACTTCTGGAAGTCGTTTGTGGCGACGAGGCTTCTGACATCTACGGGCGACCGTGGCGCTTTGACGCTCTTCGGGAGAAGCCCAGCGGATCATCTCCTCTTCGCGGAGCATCTGACGGCGGAGTACCGCGTCAAGACCGAGGGACGCGGACGCCGCGTGGACGAGTGGAAGATGCGCCCCGACGCCAAGGACAACCATTGGTGGGACTGCATCGTCGGAAGCGCGGTCGCAGCCTCGATGTGCGGATGCGTTCTCGCGGGAACAATGACGGACGTGAAGGCAAAGGCGGCGGCAAAGCCAAAGGTGAAGCTCTCGGAACTATGGAGAATGAGGCGGTAAAAAATCGCGCAAGCGGTGTTAAAAGATGATACGAAATCTTGTATAAGTAGAGTGGGGAGCGTGTTGGTTGTGACCGTCCCTCTCCCGTTTGACGGGTTTTATGCGGGTTTCGTTGCTTTTTCCTGCATTTCTCGATCAGGCGGGAGGCCAGTACTGAAAGGAGGGAGCCGCCATGCGATACGGCAGCATTTGCAGCGGGATCGAGGCTGCGACCGTTGCATGGCGGCCCCTCGGCTGGCGTTGCGCGTTCGTCTCGGAAGTCGAGCCGTTCGCGTCCGAAGTGCTGAAACACCGTCTGCCGGACGTTCCAAACCTCGGCGATTTCACCAAGATTCGAGGAACGGGAAACGGGGAACGGAAAACGGGAAAGGAGGTTGCAGATTATGATGGAGACATCGACCTCCTTGTCGGTGGAACGCCCTGCCAGTCGTTCTCGACAGGCGGAAAGCGCGGCGGAATCGCCGACCCGAGGGGCAACCTCGCCATCGAGTTTGTCCGCCTGGCTGAAAGGACGGATGCGAAATGGTTGGTGTGGGAGAACGTCCCAGCCGTGCTTGCCATCAATGGCGGGCGCGACTTCGCAGCGTTCCTCTCCGAACTCGTCGGATGGGACGTCGAAGTCCCAGGCGGCGGATGGGGAAACGCGGGAATCGTCACTTACGCGCCCGGACGCTTCGGTGTTTCGTGGCGAGTGCTGGACGCTCGATATACCCGAGTTTCCGCATTTCCGAGGGCTGTGCCGCAGCGAAGGCGTCGTGTCATCCTTGTCGGATGCCGTGATCGCTGGCAGAGTGCCGCAGAAGCATTGCTTGGCGGCGAACTATGCGGAGGCGATGCTTGCCCGCGCAGAGCGGCTCGGGTATGTGCTTCCGCCGACGCTGGAACGAGTGCTTCGGGAGAGTGCTTCCCGATCGACATGATGAACATCGAGGGGCGGACGAAGAACCTCAAGACGAAATGCTACGATGAGGCTGGGACGGCGATGTATACGCTCCGCTCGAGCCACGTGAACGCTGTCTGCACGCCATGCCAGCTGCGGAGGCTTCTCCCGGTCGAATCCGAGCGGCTCATGGGCTTCCCGGACGGCTGGACGGACATTCCATGGAAAGGCAAGGCGCATCCGCCGGACGGACTCCGCCACAGGGTGTGCGGCAACTCGATGTGCGTCAATGTGATGCGCTGGATCGGCGAGCGGATCGACGCGGTCGCCAAGGGAAAGGAGTTTCAGGATTATGGACGAGAAATCGCTCGAAGAGGCGATGGAGCGGCTGCTCACCTCGCCGAAGGAGGTGGAGGTTGACGGACAGCGGGTCGCAAACCAGTCTGTCGGAGACCTCATCAAGGTCGCGAACTACCTCGCCTCCAAGAACGCGCTCATGCGAAGGAAGCTGCCGCTTCGCATCACGAAGATGGCGGCGGGAGGAGGTGCGCTGTGAAACTCTGGCCATCGAAAAAGAGGGAGCGGGGAACGGTTACCGGGGAACGGAAGAGCCTCAACGGACGCTTCATAAGCTGGATGCGTGCGCGTTTCGACGCGGCGCAGACGACGAAGGACAACGCGAAGCACTGGGGCGCGGCGG
>CAYRYT010000006.1:0-29521 GCA_964428625.1 uncultured Oscillospiraceae bacterium
ATGGTGGGTCTGTGCCTGTGGATGGCTTTTCCCCAGGTCACCTGGCTGTCCTGGGCGGTGATCGCCGTCATCGTGGTGACCACCGTTTGCTCCGGTGTGGAGTATTTCATCCAGAACTGGAACTGCCTGTGGGATTGAATTCGCAAAGGGCGCTGCTTCGGCAGCGCCCTTTCCTTATGGGATAAATTACTCTGGAATCTTACGGCAGATTGTGCTATAATACCCTACGCGGCTTGCCGCAATCTAGTTTCAGCGAGGGAAGGAACATGCATACAAAGGAAATCGGCGAGATCCGCCGCCGGGTGCGGCGGGATCGCAGCAATATGACGGCCATTTACGGCTGCTATGTCAACGACAACAAGGAAATCATCAGCCAGTTCCGCCTGGGTACTGCCACCATGTCGGAAAATGAGGCGGATAAGTATTTCGGGATGCTTCGCCGGAGTCTCTCCGGTTCCATTGGAAAGAACCTGATCGATATCACCTTTAAGATCTCCCAGGTCGCTTCCTGCGAGGAGCATAAGCTCCTGATGGATCTGCGGGCAACGGAGCTGAAGGATGAGGCCCTGCGCCTTTCCTTCTATCAGAAGATCATTGACAGCCTGACCCTGGATACGGGGTACCTGATCCTGGTGGGCTGTGACAAATATGATGTCCCCTTCAAGAGCAAGGATGAGGATACCCAGTCGGACAATTCCGAGGAGACCTATACCTATCTGCTGTGTGCCATCTGCCCGGTGAAGCAGACCAAGGCAAACCTGCACTACATCCCCGAGGAGAAGGTTTTCCACGACGGGGGCATGGCCAATGTGGTCACGGCACCGGAGCTGGGCTTCCTGTTCCCGGCCTTTGACAACCGGGCCACCAATATCTATAATGCGTTGTACTACACCCGTTCTGCCAAGGACAGCCATGAGGCGGTGGTGGAGGCATTGTTCCACACGGCCATCCCCAAGCCCGCCGCGGAACAGAAGCAGTCCTTCGAGGCACTTCTGACCAATTCTCTCAACGAGGAATGCAGCCTGGATGTGGTTCAGACAGTCCATGACCAGCTGTGCCAGCGCATCGAGCTCCACAAGGAGAGTAAGGTTCCCGAGGCACTGCTGATCTCCAAGGAGGATGTGAAGGATGTGCTGAAGGAGTGCGGGGTTTCCCAGGACAAGCTGGCTAAGTTCAGTGTAGACTACGATGAAACCTTCGGCTTTGAGGCGGATCTGCATCCCAAGAACATCATCGACGACAAGCATTTCCAGATCCAGACCCCGGATGTGTCCATCAAGGTGGATCCTGCCCGGAGCGATCTCATCGAGACCCGGATCATCGGAGGTGTGAAGTATATCCTGATCTGCGCCGACGAGAATGTGGAGGTCAATGGTGTGTCCATCCACATTGAGGATCCCCGGAATACCCCTGCGGAATAATCCGGTTGTGAAAACCCCGCTGAAAGGGGATTCCTTTCAGCGGGGTTAGGGGATCATTTACTGCCGGCGACCATTTCCACGATGATATCGGCGCATTTCTCCACACCTACTGTGCTGGAATTCAGGCAGATATCGTAGTTCTGGGCCAGACCCCAGGTTCGGCCGGTGTAGTGCTGGTAGTTCACCCGGCGGCGCTTGTCCTTCTCGTTCAGGCGGGCTTCAGGACTCTTTTCCGATTCTCCATAGAGGCGGACGATGCGATCTGCCCGGAAGTCCATATCCGCATGGATGAAGGCGTGGAGACAATCGGACCGATCCTTGAGAATGTAGTCGGCATTGCGGCCCACGATGACGCAGGGGCCCTTTTCCGCCAGCTGGAGGATGACACTGCACTGGATATTCCAAAGGAAATCCGCCGTGGACAGGCCGTTCATGACCCCGGGGACACCCTGGGGCGCAAAGGCATAGCTGAACAGACTGTTGCCCGGGGCGTGTTCGCCGTTTTCCTCAATAAACTGGGGGGCAAAGCCGGTTTCCAAAGCAATCTGATCCACCAGCTCCTTATCATAGAAGGGAATACCCAGCTTCTCAGCGACCATACGGCCGACGGTGCGGCCACCGCTGCCGAATTCCCGGCTGATGGTGATGATTTTCTTTTCCATATGAATACCTCCTCGAAATACCTTTGGGGTTTCCTGGATTTATTATAGCAACCTACACAGAAAAAGTCAAACACAAACCTCGTCCACTGGTGGATGTGGACAATGCGGCAGAAAGGAGATAATATGGAACTGCTGCGTAAGTTATTCTGGCTCTTTACCGCCTATTCCTTCCTGGGCTGGATTCTGGAGACGGTTTTCCAGGCCATTGCCCGGAAGAAATTTGTCAACCGAGGATTTCTGAACGGCCCGCTTTGCACCATCTATGGCTTCGCTGCCGTGGCAATGACGGTGGTGCTCCATGACCTTGCGGGGAATTGGGTATTCCTGTTCCTGGGCAGTGCGGTCATTGCGACGGTAATTGAGTGGTTCTCTGGTATGGCCCTGGAGCACTTCGGTGTGGGACGCTGGTGGGACTATTCCCGGCATAAATGGAATCTGGGGGGCTATATCAGCTTCTTCAGCAGTGTGGTCTGGGGTCTGTTGGGTGTAGTTGCCCTGGCCTGGATCAATCCCCTGCTCCTGAGCCTCTATCAGATAGTTCCTGACTGGATCTGCGGCATTGTGCAGATGGTGAGCCTGGGTATCATCGTTCTGGACTTTGTGGGGTCTGCTGCCGCCATCAACCTGGTGAAGCAGAATCTGCGGATCCAGGAGCTGAACGATCGAATTGAAGAAGCGACCCAGGTGTTTGGCCGTTCCATTGCCCATCGGGTGGCCCGGCGTATGACCAATGCTCACCCCAAGGCTATCACCCGGAAGAAGGAGACACCTACGGTGTTTGCCCAGGGCTGCGGTTTCCATAAGCTGTTCATGCTCATGGTGATCGGTGCCTTCCTGGGGGGTATTGTGGAGACAATTTTTGTGCGGATCACCGGCGGTGTCTGGATGAGCCGCAGCAGCCTGGTGTGGGGACAGTTCAGCCTGGTGTGGGGCCTGGCGCTGGCAGCGGCGACGGCGCTGCTGTATCGCTATCGTCAACGCTCCGACAGCTTCCTGTTTGTGTTCGGTGTGGTTTTGGGTGGTGCCTATGAGTATGCCTGCAGCGTCTTTACGGAGGTTGCCTTCGGTACGGTATTCTGGGATTATAGCCACATCCCCTTTAATCTGGGCGGCCGGATCAATTTGCTGTACTGCTTCTTCTGGGGGATTGCTGCGGTGATTTGGCTGAAGAAGGTCTATCCCATCATGGCGAAATGGATCGAGCGGATCCCCATGCAGGTGGGCAGGGTGCTGGTGGCAATCCTTGCGGTCTTCCTGGCCATTGATGTGGTGGTGACCTGTGGTGCCATGGCCCGGTATACCCAGCGGGCCAACGGTGTGGAGGCCAGCGGTGTGGTTGCCCAGTGGCTGGATGAGACCTTTGACGATACCTGGATGGAGCAGCGGTATCAGAATATGCAGCTGACCAAGCCGTAATGGAAAGATAGTACCGGGCCGGGGAATCTCCCCGGCCCGGTCTGCTACATGATATGCTCCTCGGCGCAGTTATCCACCACCCGCAGGCCCATTTCCTCCCGGGTGGCCACGGGGAAGCAGGCAATGCTGGTGTGGTCGAATTTGTTAACCAGCCGTTCCTGGGGATTCAGACGGAGATCCTCCGTCTCCTGAGGATCCTTATTCT
Source organism: uncultured Oscillospiraceae bacterium (assembly GCA_964428625.1). Taxonomy (GTDB): domain Bacteria; phylum Bacillota; class Clostridia; order Oscillospirales; family Oscillospiraceae; genus Faecousia. The sequence goes on from CAYRYT010000006.1 coordinate 3,705, forward strand.
TCATAAAAAACACCTCCGGGATTAGGGTACCCGGAGGTGTTTTGGTTATGTAGGTCAGGAAATTTCCACGCAGTACACGCCACTGCCCCGGGTTCCCTGGATGATCCGGTTCCCCCAGACAACGGGCGAGGCTTCTACCGTAGAACCGAAGCTGATCCGGTCCAGCCGCTCGCCGGTGGCACCGTCGTAGAGCTTGGCATCGCCGTCGGCATCGCAGCAGTAGATGTAGGCTTTGCCGTCGTCTGTGTAAATGGCAGTGGGGGAGCTCCAGGCGTAATTCCCGGTGGAGACCTCCCAAATCACCTCGCCTGTTTCCGTATCCAGGGCGCTGAGGACACCGGAGCTGTAGTCCGGGACCCGGGAAACGGAATAGATGATCATACCCTCAATATCCGTGCCTTCCTTGCCGAGGAGGGGGGTGGACTGAACACCGCCGGAGAGATCCTCAATGGTCTTGCATTTGTAGGGATGCTCCCAGATGATTTCGCCGGTCTCCGCGTCCAGCTTGTACACGCTGACGCTGCCCACGGTGCCGGTGGCAGTCCAGTGGAGGGAGGGCGCGGTGTAGAGATAACCGCCGTCCCCATCCGCCGCCCACTGGAAGACGGGGGAGGAATTGGAGTCATCCTTGGTGTCCTGAACCCAGATCAGCTCCATGGTGTTCAGGTCCACACAGTAGAACAGACCGCTGTTGTCGGAGAGGTACATATAATGATCCACAACGGCAATGCTGTCCTCAAAGCCCAGATACCGGCCGCTGTTGCTGTAGGAGCTGGTGTATCGGGCGCGAACAGGACTGTCGGGATCCACGGTGATGGTACCGGCCTGGGGGTCATAATCCGCGTTGAGCTTGATGGTGTAGATCATGCCGCTCTCTCCGGGCCAAAGGAGGGTATCCGTCTGGGCACTCACCAGGGGCGAGGAGTCGAATGCGGTCCAGCTGCGGTGGATGAAGCCGTCGTTATGGCCGAACTGATAGAGGATCTGGCCGTCGATCAGGCTAACCACAAACATTCTGGGGGCTTTTCCGTCCAAATAGATGCCGGAACCAACATACAGCAGGGGATAGCCCCGGGGATCCAGGGCACCGGCACCCTTGAAGTTCATGCCCAGATAGATGGCCGGGCGGGTGGAGGAGCCGTCCTCCAGGTCGTAGAAGTACACATAGCCATCCAGCGTGGCATAAATAATTTCCACCAGGTCTTCCTTGGCCTTCTTTTCCTCATAGAGGTTCATAACAGCCTTGGTTTCCTCGTCCCACTGGACAATCAGGGGCTGGCCGGTCCAGCCGCTGCCGCTCCAGCTGTTCAGGGAGCCAAGGGAGCGGGTCCAGACCTTTTCCAGAGTAGCGTTTTCCACTGTGGCTGTGCCGATGGTGGAGGTGTTGCGGTAGTTGTTGCCACGGAAGGTGGCGATGCCGTTGAGGGCAAAGTAATCCTCCCCCATGCCGAAGGAGATGGGCGTCTCCCGGGTGAAGGAATCCACAAGCTTACCATCCTCGATGATCTCCCAGTTCACGCCGAAATTTGCCGGGTCATTGGCCTGGGTGCGAACGGGCTCCAGGGTGTAGCGGATTTGAGGCTGGGTTTCCTGCGTGGTCTCCGGGGGCTGGGTCTCGGGGGCAGAATCTGCCGGATGGGTGGAGGGGGAAGTGGTCTGCGGGGGCAGGAAAGGCACCGGGATGGGGTCAGCGGGCTCCAGATAGATGAGCAGGCAGGGAACAAAAATCGCGGTGACGATCACGGTGGTGATGTACAGACCAATTCGCCGGGGACGATGGGCCTTCTCCCGGGACAATACGGCAGTGAGGATACTTACCAACACCAGACTGACGCTCATGCACATCAGCACCAGCAGGGCGGATTTGCGGCAGGCCGCCTCCAACACCGGATCATGGGAAAGACCCAGCAGGACGGCAATGATCTCATTCATAGGATAACCTCCCGGATACAATATGAACATATTATACCATGTTTCTCCCGAGGATTCAATATCCCAGGCCATTTCCCACCGGGAAGACGGGGGTATTTTTCCACCATGGCTTGAGTTTTTTGCCGGGATTCGTTATAATGGAGAAAACCATGAGAAAGAGGAATGTACTATGGCACTCCAGGAAACACGCATTCAGGATTATCACCAGATTCTTCGGGAAGAGCTGCTGGTGGCAATGGGCTGCACCGAGCCCATCGCCATCGCCTATGCCGCATCCATCCTGCGCCGGACTCTGGGAGAGCGGCCGGAGCGGATTCTGGGCCGGTTTAGCGGCAATATCATCAAGAATGCCAAGAGTGTTGTGGTGCCCGCCACTGGGGGCTGCCATGGCATTGAGGCGGCCATTGCCGCAGGCATCATTGCAGCGGCACCGGAGAAAAAGCTGGAAGTGCTGACGGTTCTGACCCCGTCCCAGGAGCCGGAAATAGTCCAATTCCGCCGGGACTGCCGGTTCGAGCTGTCGGAGCTGACCTCCATCCATGCCTTTGACCTGTGCCTGGAGGGCTTTGCCGGGGCACATCAGGCCCAGGTGCGGATCCAGAAGAACCATACCAATGTGGTTTCCGTCCTCCGGGATGGGGAAAATATCACCGTGGAGTATCTGGTGGAGCAGGCCCGGGAGGAAGATGTGCGCACAGATCGGTCTGTGCTGAATGTGGAGGATATTGTTACCTATTGCAGGGAGGCGGATCTGTCCCCGGTGACGGAGCTGATCCAGCGGCAAATCACCATGAATATGGCCATCGCCCAGGAGGGGCTCCGGGGGGACTATGGCGCATCCATCGGAAAGGTTCTCTACCGGGAGGGTCAGGCAAGTCTGAAGGATCAGGCCCGGGCCTGGGCGGCGGCGGGCTCCGATGCCCGGATGAGTGGATGCGAAATGCCGGTTGCGATCCTCTCCGGCTCCGGTAACCAGGGCATGACCGCTTCCATCCCCGTTGTGGTTTACGGCCGGGCTCTGGGGGTATCGGAAGAGATGCTGATCCGGGCTGTGGCACTGTCCGATCTGATCACCATTCACCAGAAAACGGGGATCGGCTGCTTGTCTGCCTACTGCGGTGCCATCAGCGCCGGCTGTGGTGCGGGCTGCGGTATCTGCTTCCTCTATGGGGGAGATTTCAGCCAGATCGCCCACACCCTGGTCAATGCGGTGGCCATTCTGTCCGGCACCATTTGCGACGGAGCCAAGCCCTCCTGTGCGGCGAAAATCGCCATGGCGGTGGAGGCAGGCATTCTGGGCTACGAGATGATGAAGGCGGACAAGGAATTCCATGGGGGCGACGGCATCGTGACCAAGGGCGTGGAGAACACCATCCGGAATGTGGGACTGCTGGCCCGGGAGGGAATGCTGGAAACGGACCGGGAAATTATCCGCATTATGCTGGGTTGATCCGCCCCAGCTCCTCTGCCAGGACGGAAAGAAACCGGCGGTTGGTGGGTAGCTCCGGAAAGTCCGTCCACCGGGCCGGGTCATAGTGCCGGTGAATGGCCAGACGGATGAGATGTCCCACCTGGGCTCCGGTGTCGTTGCCGCATCGCCGGGCGACCTGGGGATAGACCCGGGGTGTCAGTGTCTGGGAGGAATCCTGGGCCAGGAGCCAGAGCGCATAAAACAGCTGGGGGTATCCCGGCTCGGCTTCGGAAAAGCCCAGTTCCCCCAGCATTTTTCTCAAAAAATTGGCTGTTTCCGCAGGCGGCTCCGGTGATTCCAGCTTTTCCGCCAGGAACCGGATCAGCCGGGCACCGGCTGCGGCATCCCGCCGCTCCAAAATGGCATCCACCTTTAATCTGGCCAGACACTGATGAAGATAGGCCGACTGATAGCTCAGCATAGCCACGACCAGGGGACGGTTGGGCCTGTCGGAGAGGGCTTCCAGGAGGGTCACCCCATCCAGACCGGGCAGGGCCATGTTTACGGCCAGAATATGGGGCTGCCAGGCCCCGCAGTGGGCCAGGGCATCTTGGCCGTTTCCGCAGCAGCGGATCTCAAATTGGCTTGGGAGGGCATCGGCCAGACGCAGACGGAAGTCCGGCAGACTGTCGGCAATGAGAAGTTTGATTCGCAGCATGGTCGCATCACCTGTTTCCACAATTTATCTTTACCATACCACAATTCCCCTGTTCCCGCAACGAAGTCTCCTCGACGATTTTCGACGGTGCCGTGGGAATGCGGTTGCAAATACCTGCTATATCCGCTATAATAGCATTACCAATAGGGAAGGAAGATTTTCATGACTACTTTGTTTGAACCGGCCTATGCCAAAATCAATTTGACTCTGGATGTCCTGGGGAAGCGGGAGGACGGCTACCATGACCTGAAAAGCGTGATGCAGACCATTTCCGTCCGGGATGATATTGCCATCGATGTGGGCACCGGCAAGCCCTGGTCCCTGGAATGCTCCAAGGAAGGGATTCCCTGCGATGAGCGGAATCTGGCCTGGAAGGCCGCTAAAATCTACTGTGACACGCTGGGGAAGGATCCCGACGGTCTGACCATCCGCATTACCAAGCGGATCCCCTCGGAGGCCGGTATGGGCGGCGGAAGTGCCGATGCCGCTGCTGTGCTCCGGGCGCTGAATACCCATTTCGGTTCTCCCCTGTCCCTGTACGCTCTGGCTGAACTGGGTGCCCAGGTGGGCAGCGATGTGCCCTTCTGCGTGGTGGGAGGCACCTGCATGGTGGAAGGCCGGGGGGAACGGCTACGGAAGCTGCCGGACATTCCTGAGACCATTTTCGTTGTCTGCAAGCCGGAATTCTCCAATTCCACTGCCGAGCTTTACCGGAAGCTGGATGCCACGGCCATTGCCAAGCGTCCGGATCACAATGCCATGGAATCCGCCATTTTGGCCGGGGATCTGGGCGGCATTGCCCAGCAGCTTTGCAATGTCTTTGATCCGGTGGTCACCCAGGAACATCTGGAAATGAACTATATCAAGTCCATTTTCAACAGCTATGGTGCCATGGGCTACCAGATGACCGGCTCCGGCTCGGCGATCTTTGCTATGTCACCCAGCTTTGAGTACGCCGCCGTCATGTGCGATATGCTCAAGCAGAATTACCCCCAGCTTTTCATCGCCCGCTCCGTATAATTTTGTAAAATGCCGTCCATAATGGAAGTAATTTCCTATGGACGGTGTTTTTTATGAAAAAAGCTATGAAAATTGGATTGATTTGTCTGGTGGTTCTGTTCTGCCTGTCTCTGGCGGAGCAGAAGCAAATGCTGCGTCGGGAGCTGATTCGGCTCCATGTGGTGGCCGCATCGGACAGCACCGAGGATCAGCAGGTGAAACTACGGGTGCGGGACGCGGTGACGGCATACTTACAGGAGAATATGGGCGCCGGGATCACCTCTGCCCGGGAGGCAAAGACCTGGATTGGGGCGCATTTGGGGGAGCTGGAAGATTTGGCGAATGAGGTGCTCCGGGCCGGAGGCTTTGAGGAGCGGGCGCAGGTAACGCTGGAGCAGGAGGCGTTTCCCATTCGCTGCTACGATACCTTTACCCTGCCCAGCGGGATCTATGAATCCCTGCGGATCCGCATTGGCCCGGGTGCGGGGCAGAACTGGTGGTGTGTGGTGTTTCCCCGGTTGTGCCTGCCGGCAACCAGCGAGGGATTTGCCCAGGAGGCCGTGGAGGCGGGGATGGGACAGTCCCTGACCAATACCCTCACGGGGGAAACGGGGTATTCTTTCCGCTTTTTCCTCCTGGACTGCCTGGGACAATGGGAGATTTTCTTCCGGGAAGGAAATTAACCCTGTTTTTTGGACAGAATCTGTGGTATCATGGAGAAAAACAAAGAAGGATGTGAGGAAATGCTGCATTTGATCATCGGACCCGACTGGACAGCCAACCGGGATCGGATCATGGAATGCCTGACCCGGGACATTGCCGGGGAGAAGGGCGGGCGGATCCTGATGGTTCCGGAGCTGATCAGCCATGAGACGGAGCGGCGGCTCTGCCGTCAGGCGGGGGACACCGCCAGCCGCTACGCCGAGGTGCTGTCTTTTACCCGGCTGGGTCGGCGCATGATGGAGCTGGTGGGCAGTGTGGGCCAGGAAACGCTGGATAATGGGGGACGGGTGGTGGCTATGGCTGCCAGCGCCCGGCAGCTGGCCAGCCGGTTGAAGGCCTACGGTGCTGTGGAGACAAAGCCGGAATTCCTGACGGGTCTGGTGGATGGTGTGGATGAATTGAAACGCTGCTGTATCACTCCGGAGGATCTCCGTCAGGCTGCCCGGCAGGCCCAGGGCTCCTTTGCCCAGAAACTGGAGGAGCTGGCCCTGCTGCTGGAAACCTACGATGCCTTCTGCGCCCGGGGAAAGAAGGACCCCCGGGATCAGATGACCTGGGTGCTGGAACAGCTGGAGCTGGGAGATTATGGGCAGACCCATACCTTTTACATAGATGGTTTCCCGGATTTTACCCGGCAGCACATGGCCATCCTGGAGCATTTGATCCAGGTTTCCCCGGATGTGACGGTGAGCCTGAACTGCGACAGTGTGGATTCCGGGGCCATGGCCTTTGAAAAGGCGAGCAAGACTGCTGCGTCTTTGGTGCGCTTTGCCCAGCAGGCGGGGATCTCCTGGAAAATTACCATGGTGCCGGGCAGACAGCATCCCCTGGAGCCCATGGTCCAGCGGATCTTCCAGGGAAAGACCCAGGGACTGGGGCTGGAGGATCGGGTGACGGTGGTTCGATGCGATTCCAAGTATGATGAATGCGTTGCCGCCGCTCAGCGGGTGCTGGATTTGGTGGCTCAGGGATCCCGATACCGGGATATCAGCCTGGTTTGCACCGATCCCGGTGCCTACGGCGGTCCGCTGGAAATGGTATTCCGCCGCTGCGGCATCCCGCTGTACCTGGCGGGTACGGAGGACATTCTGGAAAAGCCGGTGGTGGTCACGGTTCTGGCGGCCATGGATGCGGCATTGGGGGCGCTGGAGCGCCGGAAGGTGCTGCGCTACCTCAAATCCATGCTCTCCCCCTTGACTCCGGATCTGTGCGACCAGGTGGAGAACTATTGTATTCTGTGGAATATCCAGGGAACCGGCTGGGAAAAACCCTGGAAGAATCATCCCCGGGGCCTGGGCCAGGATTGGACGGAGGAGGACCGGCAGTGGCTGGCAATGCTGGAGGATGCCCGGGAGCGGGCCATCCAGCCTCTGACCCGCCTGCGCCAGGGGTTCCAGAAGGCTAGTAATCTGTCACAGCAGGTTCAGGCGCTCTGGACCTTCCTCCAGGATCTGGCCCTGGACCGGCAGCTGGAGGCTCTGGCTTCCCAGCTGAATGAGGCGGGGGACAGCCGCCAGGCCCAAATGCTCAACCAGCTCTGGGAGATCCTCCTGGATGCCATGGACCAGATGGTGGACATTCTGGGGGAGACGGTGTGGGACGCCGATGTCTTTATCCGGCTGTTCCGCCTGCTCCTGAGCCAGTATGATGTGGGCACCATCCCCACGGTGCTGGATGCGGTGATTGCCGGCCCCGTCAGTGCCATGCGGTGCCAGCAAAGCGCCCATTTGCTGGTGCTTGGGGCGGTGGAAGGAAGCCTTCCCAGCTATGGTGTGTCCCAGGGTATTCTGACGGACGCGGAGCGGGAAGCACTCCGGGCCCTGGGTGTACCCCTCACCGGCGGGGCCCTGGAGGGTGTCAGTGCGGAGTTTTCTGAGATTTATGGTGTGTTCTGCGGTGCGGAGGAAACCCTCTGGGTATCCTATCCCGGGGGTCAGCCCTCGTTCATCTGCAAGCGCCTGGGGGATATGGCCGGCGGCGAGGGGGAGCCTGGACTTTTGCTTGGCCAGGCCATGACGGATCCGCTGGAAGCGGCGGCTTATTTCGTCCGCTGGAAAGCGGCGGAACAGGCAGAAGCCGTGGGACTGGAAGGGGATTATGGGGAAATTTCCCGGCGGCGGGATCACACGCTGGGCACCATCAGTCCCCAGGGGATCCGGAGTCTCTATGGGGATACCCTGCGGCTCTCCGCCTCCCAAATCGACAAAATGGCCCAGTGCCGCCTGGCCTACTTCCTGCAATACGGTCTTAAGGCGGAGGAACGGAAGGAAGCCACCGTGGATCCCACGGAATTCGGTACCTTTGTCCATGATGTGCTGGAGCATACCGGCCGGGAGGTGATGGCCCGGGGCGGCTTCCACCAGGTTTCCCTGGAGGATACCCTGGAGATCGCCAACCACCATGCCCGGGAATATGCCGCCCAGCGCTTTGCCCAGCTGGATTCTCCCCGGCTGCAATATCTGTTCCAGCGCAACGGTTATGAGCTGGAACTGGTGGTGCAGGAGCTGTGGGAAGAGCTGCATCAGTCCAGATTCCAGCCGGTGGATTTCGAAACAGCCTTCGGGTTTGCGGATTCTCTGCCCCCCATTGCCCTGGGGGGGAGCCGGATCCAGGCCCAGCTTCGGGGCTTTGTGGACCGGGTGGACAGCTGGAAGGAGTTGGGGCAGAACTACTTCCGGGTGGTGGACTACAAAACCGGCAAGAAGGATTTTGATTACTGTGATGTCTTTAATGGCTTGGGTTTGCAAATGCTGCTCTATCTGTTTGCCTTGGAATCAGGGGGCACTTCCATCCTGGGCGAGGCACCGGTACCCGCCGGTGTCCAGTATATGGGTGCCCGTGTGCCCCTCATCCCCGCTGACGGGCGCATGACGGATGAGCAGGTGGTGGATGCCCGGAAGAAACTGCGCCAGCGCAAGGGCCTGGTGCTGAAGGATGCCCAGGTTCTGCGGGCTATGGAGCCGGAGGCAGAGGAAGGCCGCATCCTCTATAAGGAAAAGGATGGGGAGCTGACCGGGGATCTGGTTGACCGCCAGCAGCTCCGCGCCCTGCGGCACCATATGGAGAGGACCCTGTGCCGGATGGTGGACACCCTTGCCGACGGCGATGTGACAGCCAATCCCTATACCCGGGGCTCCAGCTTTGATGCCTGCGGATATTGTCCCTTTGACCCGGTATGCCACAAGGTCCAGGTTACGGGGCGGAGAAATTATAAGGCCATGACTGCCCGGGAATTCTGGGAAGCCGTGGAGAAGGAGGAAAGCCATGGTTGAGGAATTAACACCCCAGCAGCACCAGGCAGTGATCAACCGGGGAGGAAAGCTCCTGGTCAGCGCAGCCGCCGGTTCTGGTAAGACCAAGGTCCTGGTGGATCGCCTTATGGGCTACCTGGAAGATCCGATCGCACCGGCAAATCTGGACGATTTTCTTATCATTACATATACCAAAGCGGCTGCCTCGGAGCTTCGGGGCAAGATCGGGGAAAAGCTCAGCCAGCGGCTGGCCCAGCAGCCGGAAAATCGTCATCTGTACCGCCAGACCCAGCGGCTGTACCTGACGAAAATCTCCACCGTCCATGCCTTCTGCGGGGATCTCCTCCGGGAATATGCCTACCAGCTGGATCTCAGCGGTGATTTCCGGGTTGCGGACGAAAATGAGTGCCGCCAGATTCGCACCCAGCTGGTGGAGCAGGTGCTGGATGCGGCCTACGCCGGCATTGGGGACGATCCCAGCCTCCAGGCCTTTGTGGACACCCAGGGACTGGGGCGCAATGACGGCCTGCTCAAGGATATTATCCTGAAGGTGTACGACAGCGCCCGGTGCCACAAGGATCCCCAGGACTGGCTGGATAAGTGCCGGCGCAATGCCCGGATCGGTGAGATCACCGATGCCGCCAAGACCACCTGGGGAGAGTTCCTGATGCAGGATCTCTTTCTGTGCCTGGACCGGGAGATTCAGGCCATGGAGCGGTGCACTGCCATGGTGGAGGCCATGGACGGGGCGGAGAAGCAGGCCAAGCTCATGGGGGATACGGTTCAGCAGCTGCGGTATCTGCGTCAGGCGAAAACCTGGGATGAGGTGGTTGCCCGGCGGGATATCGATTACGGCAGGCTGACATTCGGCAAAAAAATCGATGATCCCCAGGTCACCGGCCCGGTGAAAGCCATTCGGGATGCCTGCAAGGAGACCCTGAAAAAGAAGCTGGAGGCCTTTACCGATGATTCCGCCCAGGCGCTGGCAGATCTGAGCCAATGCGCCCAGGCCGTAGACGGAATGCTGGATCTGGTGCAGCGGTTCTGGGAAGAATATGACCGGGTGAAGAAAAATCGCCGGATTCTGGATTTTGCGGATTTGGAGCATAAGACCCTGGATCTGCTCCTGGGGAAGAGCCGCTCCGGTATCACCGCCGCTGCCCGGGAGATCGGCCAGCGGTTCCGGGAGATCATGGTGGATGAGTACCAGGATTCCAACGCCGTCCAGGATGCCATTTTTACCGCCCTGACACAGGAGCGGCAGAATTGCTTCATGGTGGGCGATGTGAAGCAATCCATCTACCAGTTCCGCCTGGCAGACCCGGAAATCTTCCTGAAAAAATACAATGCCTATGCACCCTGGGAGCAGGCTCAGCCCGGCCAGGGACGGAAAATTCTCCTCAGTGCCAATTTCCGTTCCGGCGGGGAGGTGCTGCATGCTGTCAACGAGGTTTTTGAAACCTGTATGTCCCCGGAGGTCGGCGGCCTGACCTACGGCCTGGAGGAAGCCCTGTCCGAGGGAATTCCCCATTGCAGCCTGGGAGAGACGGCGGTGGAGCTTCACGCCATTGAGGTGGATAAGGACAGCTATGCCCAGGAGGCAAATTTCGTCGCCCAGCAGATCCAGACGCTTCTGGATGGGAGCCATATGGTCCGGGCCAAGGAGGGCCTGCGGCCCATCACCCCGGATGATGTGGTCATCCTGCTTCGGTCTCCCAATTCCAGCGCGGGGTATTTTGTCAATGCCCTGGAAAGCCGGGGAATTCGGGTGATCAGCGGCGGGGATGTGGATCTTCTGCAAACCCCGGAGGTCAGTGTTCTGCGCTCCCTTTTGGAGATTATTGACAATCCCCGCCAGGATATCCCCCTCTTGGGTGTCCTTTCCAGCCCGGTATTTGGCTTCACCGCCGATGATCTGGCCCGGATCCGGGGAAACTGCGGCAAGGTCTGCTTCTATCAGGCCCTGGCTGCGGATACTTCGGAGAAAACACTTGCCTTCCGCAATACCCTGGGGCAGCTGCGGGCCTTTGCCCGGATGCATACCCTGTCCAATCTGTTGGAGGAGATCTTCCGCCTGACCCGCCTTGACAGCATCTATGCCGCCATGGACGGTGGTGAGATTTGTCTTGCCAATCTCCACAGCTTCTATCAGCTGGCGGTGGAGTTTCAGGGAACGGCCCGGCGGGATCTTTCCCAGTTCCTGGAGCATCTGACCCTGATGGCCGAGAAGGGTTTGTCCATCTCCCGGGAAAAGACCCAGGGCTGCGTCACTATTATGAGTATCCACAAATCCAAGGGCCTGGAATTCCCCGTGGTCTTTCTCAGCGGCCTTTCCCGGCGGTTCAACCGGGAGGATCTGAATGCTCAGGTGCTCTATGATCGGGAGCTGGGATTGGGGCTGAGCTGCGTGGATGACAAGAACCGGGTGCGCTATCCCAGCATCGCCAAGCGGGCCATTGGGGTGAAAACCATCCGGGACAGCCTCTCTGAGGAGCTTCGGGTGCTGTATGTGGCCATGACCCGGGCCAAGGACCGGCTGATCATGACCTACGCCGACTCCGGTCTGGCGAAATGGCTGACGCAACTGGCACTGCGAATGGATGATACCCCCCGGGAGCTGCTCACCGGCACCGTCGGCTGCCCGGGAGCCTGGGTGTTCCTGGAGGCGCTGCGCCATACGGAGGCGGGGGAGCTTTTTGCCCTGGGTGATCGCCCCAGGCAGACCCGTCTGGGCAATCCGCCCTGGAAGATCCAGGTTCATGGCGCTCAGCTTCCCCTGCACCGGGAACGCCGGGAGAAGGACGATGCGCCCCAGATGCCGGATGAGGCGGTGGGGCGGATCCGCCGGGGCCTGGCCTTCCACTATTCCCATATTCCCGCCACCCAAACCCCCTCCAAGCAGACGGCCACCCAGCGAAAAGGCCGGGAGAAGGACGAGGAGGTTCTGGAAAACACCCGAATCCAATCCCGGGAGCATACCTGGCGCAGACCGGGTACGCCCATTGCCAAGGGCAAGGAGGTGGGCAATGCCATGCACCTGGCGATGCAGTATCTGCCCTTTGCCAAGTGCCAGGGGGCGGAGCAGATCCGACAGGAGGTGGAGAAGCTGGTGGACAGCCATTTCCTCACCCCGCAGCAGGCTGCGCTGGTGGATGCGCAGAAAATTGCCGCCTTCTTCCAAACGGAGCTTGGTGAAAAAATCGCCAGAGGACAGACCCTTCGGGAGTTCAAGTTCTCCCTCCTGGATGACGCTTCCCGATACGGCCAGGGGCTGGAAGGGGAGGAGGTTCTTCTCCAGGGTGTGGTGGACTGTGCGCTGATGGAGCCAGATGGGATGACCGTGGTGGATTTCAAGACGGACTATGTCACCGAGGAGACCCTGGATGCCCTGGTGGCACGCTATACCCCCCAGGTGCAAACCTATGCCAATGCCCTGGAACGGATCTACCGCCAGCCGGTGAAAGCATCTTACCTCTATTTCTTTCATTTGAATCGCTTCGTTCCCGTATAACAAAAAGCCTTCCATGACCCATTGGGCCAGGGAAGGCTTTTTGCATTCAGCGGGTATTGCCGGTACGGTTCTGACCGGCCTCATTTGTGCGGCTGTTGGTCTTTTCCGCCCCGGTGGGGGTGGACTTTCCGGTTTGGTTCTGGGTCTTGTTCTGCTTACCCATGATGTCTGCCTCCAAGATCGTGTAGTTTGGGAGTTCCCGGGGATAGTATGCCCGGATCGGTTAGGATTTATCCCTGGCTTTGAAAAGAAAACTAGCCAGGAGCCCGGCAGTGACGGCGGCGGTGATCCCGCCGGCTGTGGCTTTCAGACCACCCAGGAAAATGCCCAGGAAGCCTTTCTCGTCCACTGCCTCCCGCACGCCCTTGGCCAGGGTATTGCCAAATCCCGTCAGGGGAACGGAGGCTCCCGCCCCGGCAAAGTCCACCAGGGGCTCATACACACCCAACGCCCCCAGAAGCACCCCGGCTACCACATAGCTCACCAAAATCCGGGCGGGGGTGAGCTTGGTTCGGTCAATCAGGATCTGCCCCACAAGACAAAGACAGCCGCCCACCAAAAACGCTTTCAAGTAGTCCATGGTCAACCTCCTGTGATACAGACACCGTGACAAACGCCGGGGATGGGAAGGCCCTGCTGGGTGGAGGTGGGGGAGAGCAGAGCCCCGGTCCCGCAAAAGAGGATCCGGTGGTAAGCCCCCCGGCGAAGCGCATCGAGGAGCTTGCCGCAGAGGGTGATGGCACTGCAACCGCAGCCGGAACCGCCGGCGTGGACATCCTGACTGTTTCGGTCGAAAACCAAGGTACCGCAGTCTACCACCTTGCCCCCCAGTTCCAGCCCCGCATCCCGGGCCAGGTGGAGCAGCAGTTTCTTTCCCACATGACCAAGATCCCCTGTAACGATCCAATCGTAATCCCCGGCGCAGGTCCCCAGATCCTGAAAATGAGCCTGGATGGTTGCCAGGGCGGCGGGGGCCATGGCAGCTCCCATATTGTTGGCATCCCGGATCCCTAGATCCGTGACGGTGCCGATGGTGCAGCTTTCGATTCTGGGCCCCTTTCCCTGGGCGCAGACCAGAGCGGCACCCGCTCCCGTCACGGTCCACTGGGCGGTAGGTGTCCGCTGGCCCCCATATCCCAGGGGAAAGCGGTACTGCCGCTCCGAGGAGGCAAAGTGGGAGGAGGTCATGGCCACCACCCGGTCGGAAAATCCGCCGCCCACGGCCATGGCCGCCAGAAGCAGGCTCTCTGCCATGGTGGAGCAGGCACCATATAGCCCCAGATGGGGGATCCCGGTGTTGCGCAGGGAGAAAGAAGAACCGATGCACTGATTCAGCAGATCCCCGGAGCAAACCAGACCCAGATCCCCCAGGGTCAGACCGGCCTTTTTCGCCAGAAGTTCCAGGGCCAGCTGCTGCATCCGTTTTTCTCCCTGTTCAAAGGTTTTTTGCCCAAAATAGGGATCGTTGACCGTTCTGTCAAAGTAATGCCCCAGGGGGCCTTGACTTTCCTTTTTTCCCGCCACACTGGCCCAAACTGTGATCACCGGCTTGTGGGGCAGCACAAAGCTCTGATGCCCCCGCTTCCAGGATTCCATATTGCCACCATCCTTCCTGTATTGCCAGTGTGCCCGGATGGGGGAGAATTATGAAGAAAAACAAAAAAGTCCCGTTCATCGGAACGAGACGTTCTTGTCAGCCCCCTACAGGAGGCGAATTGGTTATTTACCGGCCAGAGCCCGCTGCAGCCACACGCTGCCCACATCCAGGGCATTGTACAGCCCCTGCTTTTCGCTCTTTTTGACCACACGGTCACGGCCCTTGGCGTTGGGATCGGTCAGCTGGAGCTGAACGGACACCCGGGTGGCCATATTCACATCGCCAACCTTCTTGGACTCCAGGATCTGGAGCATCACAATGTGGGAATCGGCCATGGAGCCATAGTAGATCAGGTTGTCCTTGCGCATCAGCGGACGGCCCTTATACATGAGAACTTTTTCCTCTGCCATGGGAAACCTCCTTAAAAAGATGGTACGGGAGGCTCTTGCACCGCAAAAGCCTCCCGGCTTGGGTTATGGATTGTCGAACAGGTAGCAACGCACCAGCTCCTGGAGAAGATCGTCACGATCCAGCTTGCAGATCATGCTTCTGGCACCGTTATAATTGGTGATATAGGTGGGATCTTCAGTCAGCAGGTAGCCGACAATCTGGTTGATGGGATTGTACCCTTTTTCGTTCAAGGCGTCGAACACATTCCGGAGAATACGGTGCATATTCTCTTTGTCGTCGCTGGGAACAGAAAACTTGATGGTAGAGTTATCCGTCATGGGATCGACCTCCTCTAATCATATACATTCATTATAACCGAAAAGGACGGCGCTGTAAAGACCTGATTGAAAAATTTTTGTGAACAGATGTTTTATCGCAGCTGAGCGCCCAGCTTTTCGCTGAGAGCGGCCAGGATCTTGCCGGTAACGCTTTCGGCATCGGTATCGGTGAGGGTGCGGTCATCCGCCCGCAGCTCCAGGGAGAAGGCCATGCTCTTCCTGCCCTCGGGAACGCCAACGCCCCGGTAGATATCAAAGAGCTTCACACCCCGCAAGAGCTTTCCGGCGGAGGCCAGGATCACATCTTCCACCTGGGCCACGGTGACTGCCTCGTCGCACACCAGGGCCAGGTCACGGGTCGCTGCCTGGTACTTGGGCAGGGGAACATAGGTGGGCTCCGGCAGGCAAAGCTCCGCCAGGGCGGTGAAATTCAGCTCGGCGCAGTAGACCTCCGCATCCATGCCGTAGTTCTTGGCCACCAGGGGATGGACCTGGCCCATATAGCCCACATCCACGCCGGAGATGGTCACCTTGGCGCAGCGGCCGGG
Organism: uncultured Oscillospiraceae bacterium; assembly: GCA_964428625.1. Lineage (GTDB taxonomy): Bacteria > Bacillota > Clostridia > Oscillospirales > Oscillospiraceae > Faecousia. The sequence continues at coordinate 19,123 of CAYRYT010000006.1, forward strand.
GTGATAGCTGGGGTTGTCCTTCACAGCGGTGTAGCTGGCCTTGGGCAGGCGCAGGCCGTTGAGGATGGTCTGAACCTCACCCTTCAGGGAGAAGAAGGTCTCACCGGCACCATAGGTGCCCAGAACCAGCATCTTGGGCTCCTGGGGCAGGGACTGACCCTCCTGGGGGAGGTAGATTTTAGCCAGTTCATAGAGCTTGGCGCAACGATTGTGGTAAGCGTTGTTCCGGGAGAGAATGTCCAGCATGGAGGGCAGGGCAATGGTGCGCATGACGGAGGTATCCTCGCCCAGGGGATTCTGGATCCGCAGGCAGTTGCGCAGCACGGAATCCTGGGGCAGACGGATCTGGTCAAACACTGTGGGAGAGACGAAGGAATAGGTAATGATCTCGCTGTAACCCAGACCCCGGCACAGCTGACCGGCTTTGTTCTCCTGGAGCATGATGGGGGCGTAGCCGCCCTGGGTGGAGGTCTTGAAGGCGGTGGTGGGGATCTCGTTGTAGCCGTAGGAACGGCCGATTTCCTCAGCGATATCCGCCATCAGGTTCAGGTCAGGCCGCCAGGAGGGAACTTGGATGTCGTCACCCACAACGGGGATCTCCAGTCTTTCCAGATAGGTTACCATATCCTCCCGAGAGATCTGGGTGCCCAGCAGGGCATTGATCCGGTCGGGCTCCAGGGGAATGGTCTTGGGCTGGGGAACATAGTTCAGGATATCCAGAATGCCGTCCAGCACATCGCCGCACTGGAGCATCTCCACCAGCTCACAGGCCCGCTCCACAGCGGGAACGGTCATCATGGGATCCAGATTCTTCTCAAATTTGCCGGAGGACTCGGTACGCATACCCAGAGCCAGGGCAGTCTGCCGGATGGAGGTACCGTTGAAATTGGCAGACTCAAAGACCACGGTGGTGGTATCCTCCCGGATCTCGGAATTCTCGCCGCCCATGATACCGGCCAGGCCGATGGGCTTGGTCTCGTCGGCAATGACCAGCATACCGGCCTTCAGGGGACGCACCGTGCCGTCCAGGGTGGTGAGGGTCTCCCCATCCAGGGCTTCCCGAACCAAGATCTTGCCGGAGGAGACATAGCGGTAGTCAAAGGCGTGCATGGGCTGGCCGTATTCCAGCATGACATAGTTGGTGATGTCCACGATATTATTGATGGGACGGATACCGTTGGCCCGCAGACGCTGGCGCATCCACTTGGGGGAGGGGCCAATCTTTACATTGGTGACCATCCGGGAGGAGTAGCGGTTGCACAGGGTATCGGCGGTGACCTCCACATCCAGGTGATCGAAGATGGAGCCGGCATCGCTGCCATGAACCTGAGGGGTGTGGTGCTTCATGGGCAGGCCGAAGGCGGCAGCGGATTCCCGGGCCAAGCCGATGATGGAGTAGCAGTCGGGGCGGTTGTTGGTGATTTCAAAATCCACCACGGTATCGTCATTGCCGATGACAGTGTTGATGTCCTGACCCACCTGACAGGGCTCCTGGAGAATGAAAATGCCGTCGGTAATGGCGTAGGGGAAGTCATTCTGGGTCAGACCCAGCTCCTCCAGGCCGCAGAGCATACCGTTGGACTTCACGCCACGGAGCGTACCCTTGGTGATGTGAACACCGCCGGGGAGCCAGGAGTTGTGCCGGGCCACGGGGACCAGGTCGCCCACCTGGACATTCTGGGCACCGGTGACGATTTGCACCGGCTCGCCGCTGCCATCGTCGATCTGGCAGACCCACATATGGTCGGAGTTTTCGTGACGGGTGATGGAAAGAACCTTGCCCACCACCACATTGCGAATCTCCCGGTCCATCGGCTCCCAGGTCTCCACTTTCTGGCCAAAGACGGTGAGCTTCTCCACATATTCCTTGTCGCTGACGGCGGACAGGTCTACAAATTCTTCATGGATCCATTTTCTGTTGAGTTTCATCTTACTGTCCTCCTTAGAACTGGTTCAGGAACCGCACATCGTTGTCGAAAATCAGCCGCAGATCGTTGATCTTCAGCCGGCCCATGGCCATTCGCTCCAGACCCATGCCGAAGGCGAAGCCGGAATACTTCCGGGGGTCAATGCCGCAGTTCTCCAGAACCTTGGGATGCACCATGCCGGCACCCAGCAATTCAATCCAGCCCTCACCGTGGCAGGTGGAGCACACCTGGCCATCCACCTCACCGGTGCCATGGCACTTGTGGCACTGCATATCCATTTCACAGCTGGGCTCGGTGAAGGGGAAGTGGTGGGGACGGAAGCGAACGGTGGCATCGTGGCCGTAGATGCGCTGCATAATGGTGATCAGCGCGCCCTTCAGATCACCCATGGTGATATTCTCCGCCACGACCAGACCTTCGATCTGGTGGAACATGGGGGAGTGGGTGGCATCGGCCTCGTCCTTGCGGAACACCCGGCCGGGGGCCAGCATACACAGAGGCGGCTCATGCTGCTCCATGAAGCGGATCTGCATGGGGCTGGTCTGGGTGCGCAGGAGGATGGAATCGTCGTCGGTGAAATAGAAGGTATCGGAACGATCCCGGGAAGGGTGTCCTTCCTCAATGTTCAGACGGGTGAAATTATAGCTGGCCAGCTCCACCTCCGGGCCGTCCACCACGGTGTAGCCCATACCCACGAACACATCCTTGATCTTCTGCAGCACCATATTCATGGGGTGCTGATGGCCCAGGGGCATTTCATCGCCGGGGATGGTCACATCCACCGCTTCCGCCTCCAGCCGGGCTTCCAGAACGGCGGCGTGGATCTGCGCCTTGCGCTGCTCCAGCTTATCCTCGATCTCACTGCGCACAGTGTTGGCCAGCTGACCCATCACAGGCCGCTCCTCGGGGCTGAGCTTGCCCATCTGCTTGAGCACGGTGGTGAGCTCGCCCTTCTTACCCAGCAGCTTGACCCGCAGCTCCTCCAGCGATGCGGGGGAATCCGCCGCATCCAGAGCAGCCAGGGCGCTGATTTTGATTTTTTTCAGTTGTTCTTTCATGATCATATCCTCCTGAAAGGGAATTTAATGGCAAAAAAGTGTATAAAAATAGCCTTTCCTCCCAAAATCGGGACGAAAGGCAAACCTTCCGCGGTACCACCCGCATTCGCCGGATACCGGCGCGACTTTTAAGCGCAAGCACGCTCGTGACGGGTAACGGTGTCAACCGGCCCACCCTACTGTTGTGTTCAGGCGGCAGCTCCTGGGGGAAAGCCCGGTACGGCATCCAAGCGGCTCCCACCATCCCGCTCTCGCTGAAAAATGCTGTGGGTACAAGGCAACCCAATCATCGCTTTTCACAGATTACGGCAATCATACCACACTTGCCGGGAGAATTCAAGACCTTTTTCCCAATTTTTCCGGGAGAGGGAAGAAAACAGTTGACAATTCCCCGGAAGGCGGGTATAATAGGGGAGCTTAATGGAAGCCGCTAGTGTAGCACAGTCGGTAGTGCATCTCACTCGTAATGAGAAGGTCGCCTGTTCGAGTCAGGTCACTAGCTCCAAAAAGCCGGCGCTTAAGCGCCGGCTTTTTTTGTTAAGCACCATGCTTTCAAAGAGGTGATCCTTTTGATAAAACTGCTGAAATACATGAAAGGCTATGAAAAGGAATGCGTTCTTGGCCCCCTGTTCAAGCTGTTGGAAGCGGCATTCGAGCTGTTCGTACCCCTGGTGGTGGCGGATATCGTGGACAAGGGCATTGGCGGCGGTTCCGGCAGCTATGTGGTCAAAATGTGCCTGGTCATGGCCCTTTTGGGTGTGATTGGCCTGGCCTGCGCCGTGACGGCACAGTTTTTTGCCGCCAAGGCAGCGGTGGGCTTTTCAACCCGGCTGCGCCACGGTGTTATGGCCCACCTGCTGGGACTGAGCTATACCCAGATGGATCGGCTGGGAAGCGCTACCATGGTCACCCGTATGACCTCGGATATCAATCAGATCCAAAACGGTGTGAATCTGGCCCTGCGGCTGCTCCTGCGGTCTCCCTTTGTGGTTTTTGGTGCCATGATTATGGCCTTTACCATTGATCCCCAGGCTGCGGCGGTATTCGCCGGGGTCATTCCGGTGCTGTGCCTGGTGGTATTTGGTATCATGCTCATCACCATGCCCATGTACCGCCTGGTTCAGACCCGTCTGGATCGGGTCACCTCCGCCACCCGGCAGAATCTTACCGGTGTGCGGGTGCTCCGGGCCTTCTGCAAGGAGAATGCGGAGATTCGCACCTTCTCCCAGGAGAATGGGGAGCTGTATGACCAGCAGATCCGTTCCGGTCGGATCTCCGCATTGCTGAATCCCCTGACCTATGTGATCATCAACCTGGCGGTGGTGGTTCTGATTCAAGTGGGCGCGCTGCGGGTGGAGGCGGGCATCCTCACCCAGGGGCTGGTCATTGCCCTGTACAACTATATGTCTCAGATCCTCATTGAGCTGATCAAAATGGCCAATCTCATCATCACCATCACCAAGGCTGTGGCCTGCGGCGGCCGGATCCAGGCGGTGCTGGATATCCAGCCGGATCAGACCTCCGGTACCTGCCGGGAGACGGTACGCGGCCAGGTGGAATTTCAGGATGTCTCCGCCCGGTATGCCGGCAGCGGAGAAATGGCCCTGGAACATATCACCTTCACCGCCCGGCCTGGGCAGACCGTGGGCATCATTGGCGGCACCGGCTCCGGAAAGACGACACTGGTCAATCTCATCCCCCGGTTCTATGATGCCGTGGAGGGAAAGGTGCTACTGGATGGAAAGGAAGTCCGGGACTACGATCCGGAGTACCTGCGCCAGCAGATTGGCGTGGTTCCCCAGAAGGCGGTGCTGTTCCAAGGAACCATCCGCCAGAATCTTCTCTGGGGCAATGCCAAGGCCCGGGAGGAGGTGCTGTGGCAGGCACTGGAGACGGCCCAGGCCGACCAGGTGGTGCGGGAGAAGGAAGGAGGGCTGGACAGCCCAGTGGCCCAGGGAGGCAGCAATTTCTCCGGCGGCCAGCGCCAGCGGCTGACCATTGCCCGGGCGCTGGTACGCAAGCCCCGGATCCTGATTTTGGACGACAGCGCATCGGCGCTGGACTACGCGACAGATGCCAAGCTTCGCATGGCCATCCGCTCTATGGAAAATCCCCCCACGACCTTTATCGTCTCCCAGCGGGCCGCTTCCGTGCGCTACGCTGATTTGATTTTAGTGCTGGATGATGGGGTGCTGGTGGGACAGGGCATCCATGAGACCCTCCTGGCTGACTGCCCCGTTTATCAGGAGATCTACTATTCCCAGTTCCCGAAGGAGGTCCAGGCATGAAACAGAAAACCGATTCCGGCTCCCTGGGTAAAATGCTCCTACGCATTCGGGAGCACTGGCTGGCCCTTCTGGGGGCCTTGGCTCTGGCGGCTGTGTATGTGGTCATGAGTTTGTACATTCCCATTCTGGTTGGTCAGGCCATTGACGGCATTGTGGGTGCCGATCAGGTGGATTGGAACCTGGTGAAGGAGAAGCTCCTGCTGGTAGCTTTGGCGGCCCTGGTGGCTGGCCTGGCCCAGTGGGGGATGGGGCAGCTGAACAACCGTGTGGTCTACCGGGTTACCCGGCAGCTGCGGGAGGATGCCTTCCGACATATTCAGCGCCTGCCCCTGTCCTACCTGGACAGCCATCCCCAGGGGGAGCTGGTCAGCCGGGTGATCTCCGATGTGGACACCATGGCCGACGGCCTGCTGATGGGCTTTTCCCAGCTTTTTACCGGCGTGCTGACCATTATGGGCGCCCTGGCCATTATGCTCTGCATTTCCTGGCGGATCGCTCTGGTGGTGGTTGTGCTGACACCTGTGTCCCTGGTGGTGGCCAATTTCATCTCCCGGCGGACCTTTGCCTATTTTCAACAGCAGACCCGGATCCGGGGTGAGCAGACGGCCATGATCGATGAGACCATCGGCGCAATGAAGGTCGTCCGGGCCTTTGGCCACGAGAAAGCCTCCATGGAGCAATTCGACGAAATCAACGACCGGATGGAGAAGGCATCCCTCCAGGCGATTTTCTTTTCCTCCCTGGTCAATCCTTCCACCCGGTTTATCTACAGCCTGGTGTACGCGGGGGTAGCCCTGACCGGAGCCCTTACCGCCATTACCGGCGGCATTTCCATCGGCAATCTGACCAGCTTCCTGAGCTATGCTAACCAGTATACCAAGCCCTTCAGCGAGATCTCCGGTGTGCTGACGGAGCTGCAGAACGCTATGGCCTGCGGCAACCGGATCTTCCAGCTTTTGGAGACCCCGGAAATGCCCGAGGAACCCCAGGAATCTGCGCTCCCCGGGAAGGCGAGAGGTGCCGTGGAGATTCAGAATCTTTCCTTCTCCTATGACCCGGCGAAGCCCCTGATCCGGGACTTCCATCTCTCCGTCCGGCCGGGCCAGCGGGTGGCGATCGTTGGCCCCACCGGCTGTGGCAAGACCACCTTTATCAATTTGCTTATGGGCTTCTATCGCCCGGATGGCGGTCAGATCCTCCTGGATGGGGTGGATATTACCCAAATGTCCCGGCAGGAGTTGCGGCAAAATGTGGGAATGGTTCTACAGGATACCTGGCTGAAGGCCGGTACCATCCGGGAGAATATTGCCATGGGCAAACCCAATGCTACCGAGCCCGAGATCATCGCCGCCGCCAAGCAGGCCCATGCCCACAGCTTCATCAAGCGGCTACCCCAGGGCTACGATACGCTGATCGGAGAATCCGGCGGCAACCTGTCCCAGGGACAGAAGCAGCTGCTGTGCATTGCCCGGGTCATGCTTTGCCTGCCGCCCATGCTGTTCCTGGACGAGGCGACCTCCTCCATTGATACCCGGACGGAAATGCGCATCCAGAAGGCCTTCAACACCATGATGGAGGGAAGAACTTCCTTCATTGTGGCCCACCGCCTTTCCACCATTCAGGAGGCGGATGTGATCCTGGTCATGCGCCAGGGCCAGATCGTGGAGCAGGGGACCCACCGCCAGCTTCTGGCGAAAAAGGGCTTCTATGCCGAGCTTTACGAGAGTCAGTTCGCCCATTAAAAAATCCGCCATTCCGGTCTCGGAATGGCGGATTTTTCGGTATGCAACCGATCGTTGACAGAGAATCAGAGGGAATAATCCTCTTTGTCGAACTTCTGGAAGTCCAGGGCTTTGGGCCGGGGCGGCACACGCTTGCACGGATCGTAGCGGAATTTGCGGCACCCTTCCGGAGCTACCACTCCCCGCTTGACGCAGAGCACCCGACCGTCCTCCAGGACGGTTCCGTGGGCGCAGTATTCACAGGCCGGCTGGATTTTTTTACGAAAAAGCATAGGATCTTACCTCGCTGGTATATTTTCTTCATTATACACCGGGGAAGCGGGGATTGCTACTGTTATTTTTCTTTTTTTCCAAAACCACAGCAGGGCGATTCCCAGAACCAGAGGAAGCATGGCGGGAAGGTGAATCCGATCCTCCGGGGAAAACAGGAGGGGCTGGGTCAGCCAGGCAAGGAATAAGCTGACCAGGGTTTGGATGATTTTACCCAGGGCGTAGTGCCCGGTGCCCAGGGGTTGCAGGACAGAATCGGTTTGGAGCCAGACGCAGATGCCCCCGCAGGACAGAAATAGGGCGCACAGGAGAAAGCGTGCCCCGGGGGCAGAAACTGCGGCCAGGGCCCGGCAGCCGTTGGTAAGCTCCAGGAACCCCCAGACCACGATCTGCGCCGTTTCCGGCAGTCCCGCCAGAAGCCACTGCTGGGCAAGGGCCAGAAAGACCCGGAACAGAACGCCCCACCCACAGATTATGGACAGGGCCCGGAGACTTTGCCCCAGAGCCTGGGTCAGGGTGGTATCCCGTGACTGGGCCGGCGGAGCCGCTGCCCCGATGGCCGGGAAAAACTGGCGGGTGACCATGGAGGAAACGATCACCACCCCCCACAGGGCCCAGGGGACGGCCGGAGAAGCGAACAGGGGGGCGCTCATGCCCAGAATGAAGGCCGGGCCCGGCTGAGAGCAAAAGGCACTGAGCCGTCGGGCTTCGGCACAGTCCAGCTCCCCCCGGCGACAGGCCTGACCGATCAGCTGGGCTCCCAATGGATATCCCCCCAGAAGGCCCAAAAGGAACAGATCCCATTCCTGGGGCAGCATGATCCCGGCAAGGGAACCGGTGAGCAGATTGCCCAGAACCATCAGGGGGAACAATGTGGGGATCAGAACTTTTATGCACAGGTCTATTCCGGCTTGAGCCCCGGACAGGGCAGTTTTGCTGTCCAGAATGATCAGAATCATTAAAAGGCAGCTCACCACCGGGAAAAGCCTCTCCCGGATCTTCTTCATGGACATCACCTCTCTGGATCCTATGGCTCAATGGTCAAAAACAGCACCCCAGGCTCATACAATGGGAGCAAAAGGAGGGAGCGCTGTGGGATATGGGGGGCGATGGAAGGAACTGCTGACCCGGGATACGGAGCTGCCGGGCCGTCCGGTGGTGGAGATCGGTGGGGATGACCGGGTGCTCATTGAGAACCACCGGGGTGTTTGCGCCTACAGCCGGGATTTGATCCGGGTACGCCTGTCCTTCGGAGAGGCGGTGGTGCGGGGGCGGGAGCTGTGCCTGGTGCGGATGACACCCCAGCAGCTGCTGATCCGGGGCAGATTGGATGGAGTGGAGCTTTGCCGAAAGGGGGAGGGCCTGTGAATCGTGTCACCGTGGAGGTCACCTCCGCCGATTTACCGGGATTTCTCGATGCCATGCTGGTCTGGGGAATTTCCGGGGAGGATATTCGGGCCAGCGGCCCGCTGACACTGGAATTGACGCTGGAAGAACGGGACTACTCCTCGCTGGAAGCTCTGGCAAGAAAGCGGGGAGAGGGAATCCGCATCCTTGCCAAGCGGGGGTGGCTCCCTCGGGGAAGAACCCTGGCCCGTCATTGGCTCCTGCTTCTGGGGCTGACGGTACTGCTGGTGCTGAGTCTGGTGCTTCCCAGCCGGATATGGTTTATCCGGGTGACGGGGAACGATCAGATTCCCCGGCGGCAGATCCTGGCCATGGCGGAGGCTGCGGGGCTGGGCTTTGGCACAAGCCGTCGCAGCATTCGCAGTGAGGCGTTGAAAAACGCCCTGTTGGAGGCAATCCCCCAGCTTCAGTGGGTGGGGGTCAATACCCGGGGATGTGTTGCGGTGATCTCGGTTCGGGAGCGGAGCCTGGCCCTGCCCGCCGAGGAGGGAGCGGATACCACTGCTCTGGTAGCCGCCCGGGATGGGGTAATCACCCGCTGCACCGTCACGGCGGGTGTTGGCCGGTGCCAGGTGGGTCAGGCTGTCCGGGAGGGGGAAGTGCTGGTGTCCGGGCAGGTGTCCGATACCCTCCGTGTCCGGGCCCGGGGGGAGATCGAAGCCGTGACCCGCCGGGTTTTCCAGGCGCTGACACCCACTCAGGTGTGCCGGAGAGGGAACATGACCGGCATTTCCCAAAAATTTTCCCTCCTGATCGGAAAAAAACGGATAAATTTCTCCAAAGACAGTGGAATTCTCCCTGCCAATTGTGTTAAAATGTATGCGTACCATTATGCGACCCTGCCCGGGGGCTTTACCCTGCCCCTGGCGCTGGTGGAAGAGATCCGGTATGATTACGAGACCACCACCGCGCAGCTGACCCAGGAAGAGGGGGAAGTCCTTCTGAAGGACTATGCCCGGTGGTTCCTGTGCCGGGATATGACCGACGGCACTGTGGTGACTGCCGCAGAGGCGGTGGGCCCGGGGGCGGGAGCGTACCGGCTCCTGGGCGTTTATGGCTGCCGGGAGCGGATCGACCGGGAAACAGAAGAGGAGATGGAATGGGAGTATGGGGAAAATCATTGAACGAACCGTCAGTGTGGAGCGGGTGGAGGACCTGATTTCGGTCTTTGGCTCCTTTGACGAGAATATCAAGCGGATTGAGGAGACCCTGGCAGTCTCTATCACGAACCGGGGCAACGAGCTGAAGGTCTCCGGGGACGAGGAAGCCGCTGACAAGGCGGTGCGCACCCTGGAGGGGCTGCTGGCCCTGGCTGCCAAGGGAGAGAACATCGACGAGCAACGGGTTCGTTACCTCATCACCTTGGTGAAGGAGGGAAACGAGGCCCAGGTGGCCAAAATGGCCAAGGATGTGGTGTGCATTACCGCCAAGGGAAAGCCCATCAAGGCAAAAACCGTGGGTCAGCAGACTTACATCCAGGCCATCCAGAAAAATACCATTACTTTGGGGGTTGGCCCCGCCGGTACGGGCAAGACCTATCTGGCGGTGGCTGCGGCGGTGGCAGCCTTCCGGGAGCGGACGGTGAACCGGATCATCCTTACCCGTCCCGCCGTAGAGGCGGGGGAGCGGCTGGGCTTCCTTCCCGGCGACCTGCAGAACAAGGTGGATCCCTACCTGCGGCCGCTGTACGATGCCCTGTATGAAAT
>CAYRYT010000007.1:0-28154 GCA_964428625.1 uncultured Oscillospiraceae bacterium
GGTGACAATGGTTCCCAAAGGAATAAACTGACTGGGGAAGGTGTGCTTTTCCATCTCCATCGTCCAGATGTCCTGCTCCACCAGGGCCTGGGCGGAAATAATCTTGCAGCAATCGGAGACGGAACCGCCCCCAACAGCCAGGATGAGATCCACATGATTCTCCCGTGCCAGCTTGGCACCCTCTTGTACCTTGGCATAGGTGGGATTGGGCATAATACCGGGAAACTCTACGATTCTCTTTCCCGCGGCCTTTAAAATCTCGAGGATTTCATCATACACACCGTTTTTTTGGATGGAACCGCCGCCGTAGGCCAGCATGACCGTGTCGCCGTAGTGCTTCAAAATACTCCCCAGATATTCCTTCACACCGCCCTTACCAAAATAAACCTTTGTTTTGTTCTCGTAGATAAAGTTATGCATAAGCTCCCTCCTGATTACTTTGTTTCCCCAAGACTGTGGAATCTACATTTCCGTGTATCCATTATAGCAAAAGTGAGACTTCCAAAGAAGTCTCACTTGGTCACCTTGTTTATACCTTTAGGTTACATCTGTCACAAGGGTCTAATTCCACGGTTTTTGCAATTTCCAGGAATCGCTGTACCGATTCCGATGGAGTGGATGCATGGAGGATCCCATAGGGTATGCTGTGATCCCATTCCATGGGAATCAGCTTGATCAGGGGGTGGACATTATCCCAGGCAGGAACAGCCAGCAGTACATCGTTGGTGTTTTCGCAGCGGTTAAAAATATCCACACTGTAAAAGTCGAAATCTACCAGATGGACTTGGGGATGATGCACCCACAGATCATCTCGAAGCCGGTCTACATTGTGGGACCATCCCCGATGCATCAACAGCAGATTTTCACCATACAAATCCGTGATTTGCAAGCGGTCCTTTGCCGCCAGGCGATGCTGCATGGATACGGCACAGCAGAACGGCCCCCGCACCAGCTCCAATCCCGCACAGCCGCGAAGGCTGAGCATGGTTTCGTCAAAAATGCCACCGACAATGTCAATGCGGTTTCCCAGATTGGCCAGGATCTCCCGAGCGTTCTGGGGGGTATTTTCAAAGGGAACGATCTGGAATTTCATATCCGGGCACCGCTCCTGGACCTTCGCCCACAGCTTCATCAGCAGCTGAGCCGGTGTGGTGGGAGAGGTGCCGATGCGAATGACAGGATGGCCTTCCTGCATGGCATTCTTTGCCCGGGTCACAGAGTCGTGGCAATACTGAATGATGTATCTGGCATCCTGATAAAGAGAACGCCCGGCCGGGGTCAAGGTCAACCCCCGGTGGCCGCGGTCAAAGAGCTTTACGCCAAGACTTTTTTCCAAAAGATTGATTTGCTTGATCACTGCCGTGGGTGTGATATAGCTTTCCTCTGCGGCCTTGTTAAAGCTCCCGGCATCCGCTACCCGGAGAAATGTTTCCAGCTGTGGATTGTACATGACATCACCATCCTCGTCTCTGTCAGAATCTGAAAGAAATGATAGCACACAATTATGAATTGTTCCAGTTCGGGCCAAACAGGCCCGTTGTCCGGTACTTGTGCTAACAGGGCCCTCTTCAGGCGTAGAAATGGGCCAGAAGGAGCAGCTGGGCCAGGAGAATGGCCGGAACACCCAGGGTGAATTTCCGGTGCTTGGTTTTGTGGCGGAAGGTGTACATACCCAGCAACACACCCACGCTGCCGCCCAGGGCAGCCACACCCAACAGGGTGCGCTCCGGGATGCGCCAGCGTTTTTTTGGGGCTTTTTCCTTGTCCAGGCACATAAGCAGAAAGCCTGCCGCATTCACTGGAAGCAGATAGATATAGGGAAACAGAGTTATCATTCCTTTCAGGAGGGGATCGTTATGCAGTGGATCGGTGTGGTTTTGGCGTTGCTCCTGCTTACGGGCTGTCAGGTCCGGGAGTGGGAAACGGTGGCGGATGTCTATGAGACACAGCCACTGCCCGTGGCGGGGGAGCTGATACTGGCAATGCCGGAGGCGGAGGGGCTGACCGTCCTGGAACAGGGGACGGAAACGCTCTATTTCTGCGATGGATATACTCTGACGACCAATCGGACCATCGCCGGGGATGTGAATGGGACGCTGGCAGCGGTGACAGGGCGCAGCCGGGAAAATCTGACGGTGGTGAAAACCCGGCGCCATGGGCTCGACCGCTATGAGACCGTGTGGGCCAGCGCCGGAGAGGGGGGCGATCTGGTGGCCCGGGCCCTGATCCTGGACGACGGAAACTACCACTACATCATCACTGTCATGGCACCGGCGGAAGATGCGGGGAACCTGGGGGAGGAATGGCAGAAGCTCCTGGATTCGGCTCAGCTTTCGTACTGAGCCATAGCCTGACGGCAGAGCTGGCAGCACTGATCCACCACGGACTGAGGATAGAGAATGGTCGCCTTGTCCCCAAAGCCGATGATCCAGCTGAGGAACATGGGGGAGACGGCTACGGTGACGGTGAAATTAAAATGCTCCGGGCCGTCGGGAATGAGCAGGGTGTCCTTGCCGAAGCGGTCAATGACCACATTCAAAAGGCTCCGGTGGAAGCGCAGCTTTACCGTCACAGCTTCACCGGCGTACATCTGGAACAGGCGGCCGGCGTGCTCATATAAGGATTTGCCGGTCAGCTCGGGGCAGGGGATGCGCCGCTCCTCCAGAAGCTGGATTTGGGTTATCCGGTCCACCCGGTAGGAGGTGATGCCATGGCGCTGGGACCAGGCCAGGAGGTAGCAATTGTCGTTATCCTGGCACAGACCGTAGGGACTGGCCACATAGGGCTTCTCCCGGGGGTGGCGCTTACCGTCCAGACCCCAGTCGAAATAGCGGAAGGTGATCTGCCGGTTGCTGTTGATGGCCTCCTGGATGGCATCGACATTGTAGTAAATGGTCTCGTTCATGGATTTGACCCGGCCGGAAACCACCATATTTCGCTTGAGCAGCCGGGAATCGGCTTCGTTGCACTGGGCGCAGAGCTTCTCGATAAGCTCCCGGGATTTCCTCTGGGTGAGATACCGGCTGGACTGCACCGCGTCAATGAGCAGCTTCAGCTCCGGCAGCTCGAAATTCCGGGAGGCGATGTAGTAGCCTCCGTTTTTGCCGGGGATGGATTCGATATCTACCCCGTATTTCTGGAGGGCCGCAATATCCGAGTAGACGGATTTTCGCTCGCAGGAGATCCCGTGGTGATTTTGCAGTACCTCCACCAATTCCGTCGCTCTCACCGGGTGATCTCGGTGGGAGTTTTTTTGCAGATAATCCAGGATGTAGAGAATTTTTAGTTTTTGCCCGTCGGATCTTGCCATACCAGTCCCCTCCTTTTTCTGCCATTATACCACAGCCCCGGGGAGAAGGAAATGGGGAAATTGATTTTTGGGACAAAATATGATATGGTATGGCAAAAGGAGTGGATCGTATGTACTTAGGATGTCATCTCAGCGCCACAGGCGGAAATACCGTCATGGTCAAAACAGCTATGGATCTGGGGGCCAATACCTTTGCCTTCTTTACCCGCAATCCCCGGGGCTCCCGGGCGAAAAAAGAGGATCCTGCCGATTGTGCCCGGGCCATGGCCATGCTGGAGCAGGCTGGTTTTGGGAAACTGGTGGCCCACGGAGCCTATACCATGAACCTTTGCACCAAGGAGGAAGAAGCCCGGGCCTTCGCCGGGGAAGTCCTGGTGGATGATCTGCGGCGAATGGCGGCGCTGCCGGGGCAGTATTATAATTTTCACCCCGGTTCCCATGTGGGCCAGGGCAGCCCGACGGGAATTGGCCAGATCGTGGAGGGCCTGCGAAAGGCCATGGCACCGGACTATCCGGTGACGGTGCTCCTGGAGACCATGGCGGGAAAAGGAAGCGAGGTCGGCAGTACCTTTCAGGAGCTGAAGGACATTCTCGACGGCGTTGGCCGGGCGGATGTGGGTGTATGCCTGGATACTTGCCATGTTTTTGACGCGGGGTATGATATTGTTCACAATTTGGACGGAGTTTTGCAAGAATTTGATGCTATCATAGGTTTGAAACGGCTTTATGCTCTCCATCTCAACGATTCCAAGAATCCCCTGGGCAGTCATAAGGACCGCCACGAGAAAATCGGCCAGGGTAGTCTGGGCCTGGATACTTTCCGGGCCATTGTGAACCACCCGGCCCTGAGACACAAGCCCATGATCCTGGAGACGCCCAACGAGCTTCCGGGATATGGAGAAGAAATCCGGTTGCTGCGGGCTATGGAACAGCCGGGGAGGTGAGGCAATGGAAGAATTTCTGTCCCGTCTGGCCGGTGCCGGCGGGGACTATATCAATGTGTATACCGCCATCTGCCGGTGGGTGATCCCGGCCCTGGCCTTCCTGCTGCTCCTGCGGTGCTGCAAGCCCCTGCTGACCTTCCGGCGGGAGCCGGAAATCTGGGCCTGGCTTTGTCTGGCCGATGGAAAAAAGCTCCCCATCACCCACTGGGAGAATGTCATCGGCCGGAGTAAGCGGAGCGATATCGTTATCGATTTTCCCACGGTGTCCCGGAATCATGCGGTTCTGACCCGGTATGATGACGGCTCCTGGTCCATCACCGATGCCGATTCCAAATCCGGTGTCCGGGTCAACGGCCAACGGGTGGCTATCTGCGCCCTGGAACCAGAGGACCGCATCAACATCGGGGGCATCGAAATGACCCTGATGCCCATTTCCCGCCGCCAGGAGATCCGCCTGGCCCAGCTGCGCACCCGAGCCGGCTCTTTCTGGGACAGCCTGGCCAATGTGCTGCTGCTGAGTTTGTTTCAGTGCTTGATGGCCCTGGCCTTCCTGCTGGGGAACCGGGAGGGCACCGGTATGGATATTCTGACGGGCTTCGGTGGGATCCTGATCTGCCAGTGGGTGCTGCTGCTGTTCTACGGCTGTATCCGCCGGGCCTCCTTTGAGGTGGAGACCCTGGCCTTTTTCCTGTGTACCCTGGGTATGGCGGCCATCGCCACCGTATCCCCCGGGGAGGCGACCAAACAGGTCATTGCCATGATGCTGGGCATCGGTGTGTTCCTGGGTGTGGGCTGGTCCCTGCGGGATCTGGAACGGGCCAAGACCATCCGCTACCTGGCGACAGTGGCGGGTGTGGGTTTCCTGGTGATCACCCTCCTCTTTGGCCGGGAGTATTACGGTGCAAAGAACTGGCTGGTCATCGGCTCCCTGTCCATTCAGCCCTCAGAGCTGAGCAAGGTCTGCTTTGTCTATGCCGGTGCATCCACCATGGACCGGCTGATGAAGCGGCGGAATCTCATCTTGTTCATCGTCTATTCCGTGGTGATCTGCGGGTGTCTGGCTCTGATGAACGATTTCGGCACGGCGCTGATTTTCTTCTGTGCCTTCCTGGTGATCGCCTTCCTCCGTTCCGGCAGTGTGGGCACCATCGCCCTGGCCTGTACCGCCCTGGGCTTTGCCGGCGTGGTTGCGCTGAAGATCGCACCCCATGCCTTGCGGCGCTTTGCCTCCTGGCGGCACATTTGGGAGGATCCCCTGGGGGGCGGCTACCAGCAGACCAGGGCATTGATGTGCCTGGCCTCCGGGGGCCTTCTGGGCCTGGGAGGCGGCAACGGCTGGATGAAGCAGGTGTTTGCGGCGGACTCCGACATGGTCTTTGCGACATTGGGAGAGGAATGGGGACTTCTGGTGACGGTCATGGCTGTGGCGGCCATTGCGGTACTGGCCCTGTTTGCCCTTCGCTCCGCCGCCGTGGCCAGAAGCAGCTTTTATATCATCGGCGGGGTGACGGCCGCCTCCATCCTGGTGGTTCAGGTGATCCTGAATGTCCTGGGAACGGTGGATGTGGTGCCCCTGACCGGCGTGACCTTCCCCTTCGTATCCAACGGCGGCTCCAGCATGATGTGCGCCTGGGGGTTGCTGGCCTTTGTCAAGGCGGCGGATACCCGGCAGAATGCCAGCTTTGCCGTGCGTCTGGGCAAGCGGGGAAATGAGGAGGAAAGCGATGAACAGAATTGAATCCCGAACCTGGATCGCCCTGGTGCTGGTGGCGGTGCTGGTGGGAGGAATGGTCTTTTTCCTGTGGGAATATTCCACGGAAGCGGGGGAATGGGTCCTCTTTCCCGGCTCACCCCATGTGTATACCGGTGGCAAGCTGGCCGGTGGCATCGTGACAGACCGGGAAGGGACGGTGGTGCTGGACTTGTCCGGCACCCGAACCTACGGCGAGACACCGGCGGCCCGAATGGCCATGCTCCATTTGCTGGGAGATCGCCAGGGGAACATCAGCACCCCCATTTTCGACTGCTATGCCCGGACTATGAGCGGCTACGATCTGCTCAATGGTGTCTACCGCTATGGCAGCGCTGCCCCGGTTATGGAGCTGACTCTCTCAGCCAAGGTTCAGCAGGTGGCCCTGGAGGCCATGGGGAACCGGGCTGGTACCGTGGCGGTGTACAATTACCGCACCGGGGAGCTGCTGTGCGCCTTGTCCACCCCCACCTTTGACCCGGACAATGTGCCGGATATTGCGGGGGACACCACGGGCACCTATGACGGCGTGTATCTGAACCGCTTTGTCCAGGCAACCTATACGCCGGGTTCCATTTTCAAGATCGTCACCGCCGCCGTGGCCCTGGAAACCATGGGAAATGTGCCGGATCTGGAATTCACCTGCCAGGGGGTGCTGGAGATCGACGGGGGCTGGGTGATCTGCACCGATGCCCATGGTACCCAGACCCTTCAGGAGGCCTTCCGCAATTCCTGCAACTGCGCCTTTTCCCAGCTGACCGGGATGATCGGCAGGGAGAAGATGGCCCGGTATGTGGAGCAGTTCCGCCTGGACCAGCCGGTCAGCTTTGACGGTATTACCTCCCTGGGGGGCAGCTTCTCCCTGGAGGAGACGACGGAGGTGGAGTTTGCCTGGAGCGGAATCGGCCAGCACAAGGATCAGGTGGATCCCGCCCGTTTTCTGACCTTCCTGGGGGCCATCGCCAACGGCGGTGTGGGTACCGTGCCACATGTGGTGGCACGGGTATCCGACGGCGGCTATCGGGCCACTGCTCAGCGGGAGGACCGGATCCTCTCCGCTTCCACGGCGGAGGTGCTGCGGGCTTACATGGCCTACAATGTGGAAACGAAATACGGCCCGGAAAACTTCCCCGGGCTGACGGTATGCGCCAAATCCGGTACCGCCGAGCACAGCGACCGGGACTCTGACGGCTTGTTCGCCGGATTTGTGGCGGATACGGAGTATCCTCTGGCCTTTTTTGTCTGCATTCAGGAGGGCGGCTTTGGTGCCCAGGCCTGCGTACCGGTGATCAGCCAGGTCCTTACCGCCTGCGTGGAAGTCTTGGACGGCGCATAAACAGAACACCCTCCGCATACCATGGGTTGCGGGGGGTGTTTTTTTATGTGCCGACAGAACCAGTTGTGGGGTCTTGCTGCCATTGCCTTCGGCTTGGGGATCCTGCTGGGGGGTCAGCTGGAGTCGGGGTTTGGCGCCAGTGTCCTGGCCTTCGGTGCGATCATCTTCGGCTTTTCTCAGCTCTGGAAAAAATAGGGCATAAACTTGTCCCGGTGGGAATATGCTTAAGTAGCAAAGTGGGATAAGGAGTGAGCCAATATGCAAGTGCAGTTTGAACAGGTGCCCTATGCCTGCCTTACCGGGGTGGTGAGCCAGGTGCGCAGCCAGGAGCAGACCCAGGAGATCCGGCTGGAATCGGATATGCCGGATGTGGGAAAGGTCCTGGGATGCTATGGCCAGGTGGTGGTTCGGGGCAAGGAGTGGCGGGGCAGCAGCATGACCCTCTCCGGTGGTGTCACCACCTGGGTCCTCTATGGGCCGGCGGACGGAACACCGCCCCGGAGCGTGGAGAGCTGGATCCCCTTCCGTCTGCGCTGGGACTTTCCCCAGACCCAGGGGGAGGCCCGGATGGTCATGGCCTGCTCCCTGCAGGAGGTGGATGCCCGGGTGCTTTCTGACCGGAAGCTCCTGGTGCGCTACACCGTCAGCTGTCTGGGAGAGGCCTGGGAGCCGGGAAGCGGCGTGATCTACCGTCCCCAGCAGGTTCCGGAGGATGTGGAGCTTCTGCACAAAAGCTACCCCATCTGCCTGCCCAGAGAGGCGGGGGAGAAGGCCTTTTCCCTGGAGGATGCGCTGACCATTCCGCCTGCCGAGGGGGAGGTGGAGGAGATCCTCAGCTGCACCATCTGGCCGGAGGTGTCCGAGGAGCAGATCCTGGCGGGGCGGCTGGTGTTCCGGGGGCAAAGCACCGTGCATCTGGTATATCGCTCTGTGGCGGGACGGGTCTGTGCCTGGGAGGATACCCTGCCCTTCTCCCAGTATGCCGACTTGGAAGGGGAATATGCCGCAGATGCGGCAGCCTGGGTCGTGCCGGAGGTGACGGCTCTGGAAACGGCCCATGAAGGGGATGGCAGGGTGAGCCTGAAAGGTGGGATCACCTGCCAGTACCTGGTGTATGATCGGCCGGTGGTGGAAATCGTAGCGGATGCCTACAGCCCCAGCCGCTCTGTGGAGGTTCGCCGGGAGGCCATGGCGCTGCCCCTGGTGCTGGAGCGGCGGCGGGAAACGGTGACGGTGGCGCAGCCGGTGGAAGACGGCATGGTGCTGGCAGATGGGGTGGTGCGTTTTCAGCAGCCCCAGATGCACCGCCTGGGGGAGGAAGTGGAGCTGAGTCTGGAGGGAAGCTGCCAAATTTTGGGCTATGATGCCGATGGGCAGCTCCAGGGAAGCCAGACCCTATGGCAGCAGGAGCTTCGGATTCCCGCTGCCCCGGAGGTGGCGCTACAGGGCGTGGCTCTGGCGGGAACACCCTCCCGCAAATCGCCCCATCAGATGAGCGCCGAGATCACCGTGGCCCTGCGTGCCACCGGGGGAGAGGGGATCCCCATGGTCACGGCTCTGGAACTGGGCCAGCCCCAAGAGCCGGATGAGAACCGCCCCAGCCTCATTCTCCGGCGCTGCCCCGGGGAGGGGCTGTGGCGAATGGCCAAGGAGGCGGGCTCCACCCCGGCAGCCATTGTCCGGGCCAATCAATTGGAAGGGGAGCCGGAGCCTGGCCAGCTGCTCCTCATTCCCATCCCCTGAAAAAACGCACCGGGAGGAAACCATGGGTTCCTCCCGGTTGCTTGTTTTGCTGGCAGCATGGGATTATTCCGGATTCGGGAGCAATGGATTGCAGGTGTCCGCCCGATCCTCCTGGATGGAAGCCAGATACATTTGCTCCTTGTGTTCCAGGTGGAGAATGCGTTCTTGCAGCCGGGCCAATTCGTCCACCGCTCTGCGCTTCTGAGCCTGGATTATCGCCAAACGGGCTTCCAAAGTGGAATTTCCCTGTTTACACAATTCCATATAGTTCCGGATCTCCTTGATGGGCATATCTCCCCCACGCAGGCACAGGACGATCCGCACCCCTTCCAGATCCGCTTCGGTAAAGAGGCGGACATTATTTTTATCCCGGGTCAGAAAGGGAAACAGCCCCTCCTTGGCATAGTAACGCAGGGTGTGTTCCGATTCTCCCAGGATGTTGGCTACTTCCTTGATGGTATACATTTTTACATCGCTCCCCTTGACTGATAGTTACTCTCAAGCACTATAATAACGCAGAAAACCACCGATTGCAATAGCAGGGTGGAAAATGGGAAAGAAGGAGAATGACAATGATTTTGAGAGAATTCCATACACTGCACAATGGCGTAGCAATTCCAAAGGTTGCCCTTGGCACCTGGCAGGTATCCAACGAGGAGGCAGTTCGTTCCGTTAAGACGGCCCTGGCCCAGGGCTATCGCCATATCGATACCGCAGCGGCTTATCAGAATGAGCAAGGTGTAGGCCGGGCACTGAAAGAAAGCGGAATCGACCGCGAGTCTGTATTTGTGACGACAAAAATTCCTGCGGAAGTAAAGTCCTATGGGGAAGCCAAGTCTGTGATCGAAGCGTCCCTGTCCAACCTCGGCACAGATTATATCGACCTGATGCTGATTCATGCCCCGAAGCCCTGGCCGGAGCTGTTTATGGGCAGTGAAAAAACCTATTTCGAGGAAAACCTGGCTGTCTGGAAGGGCATGGAAGAAGCCTATACCGCGGGAAAGCTCCGGGCCATCGGCGTTTCCAACTTTGAAATTTGTGACATGGAAAACATCCGAAAGCACGCCTCCGTCAAGCCCCATGCGAACCAAATCCGGGTGCATATCGGACATACACCACAGGAGAACATTGCCTATTGCCAGCGCAATGGGATCCTGGTCATGGCATTTTCCCCCAACGCCACGGGGCACCTGAGCGGCAACGAAACCATCGAAGCCATGGCAAAGAAATATGGGGTCAGCGTGCCCCAGCTGGGCAGCCGGTATGTTTTGCAGTTGGGTGCCCTGCCGCTGCCGCGCTCTACCAAAAGGGAACATATTCGACAGAATGGGGAGTTGGATTTTGTGATTTCCCAGGGGGATATGGAGCGGTTAATGGCGTGCCCGGAGATCTCCAGCCTGGGATGAAGGAAGCAAGGCAGGGAAAAGGGGAGAAATATGGTTCGAATCGCAATTGTGGAAGATGACCCGTTCAGCCGGGAGAAACTGCACGGCTATGTCCGGCGGTACTGTGAAGACAAGCAGATTCCCTTCCTGGTTACGCTGTTCCCGGATGGAAAGGAAATTGCAGGGGACTACAAACCGGTTTATGACATCATATTCATGGATATTGAGATGGAAGGCCTGGATGGTATGCAGGCGGCCAGACAAATCCGGAAGGTAGACCAGCATACGGTGATCATGTTTGTAACGAAAATGGTTCAGTATGCCGTGAAGGGATATGAGGTGGATGCCCTGGATTTTATGGTAAAGCCGGTGGATTACCACAGTTTTGCCTTCAAAATGCGTCGGGCATTGGAACGGCTGGAGGTTCGTAAGGAGATTCGGCTGGTTTTGCGGGACGGAGCAAGCTGGCGTCTGCTGCTGTCCTCGGAGATTTATTATATTGAGGTGCTGACCCATAATCTCCATTATCACACCACCCATGGGGTGATCAGGGCACGGGGAACCTTGAGCGAGGCGGAGCAGAAGCTGGGTGTGGCGGGCTTCAAGCGATGCAACAAAAGCTATCTGCTGAATCTTGTCCATGTGACAGCCATTGACGGTAACGATATCCTGATCGGTGGGGAGAGAATCCCTCTGAGCAGATCCATGCGCAAAGAGGTTTTGTGCGCCATGGCAGACTATTATGGAGGGAACCTATGATTTGGGGAGATTTTCTTCTTCGGAATATTCCCACGGTGTATGTGCTGGAAATGCTGGTGCCACTGGCTATGTTTGCCCGGCGTATGCCCCGGAGAAGCAAATTTTCGTTGCGGGTGGCAGTGGCGATTTTGGGTGCGATGGCGGTATCCGTCTGGCTCCCGGATCTCCTGTGGGCCGTGGTCGATTTCCGGAACTTTTCCATGATCCTGCTCCTCTTTCTGCTGCTTCTGGCAGTGATGGTCGCAGGGGTGCTGTTCTGCTTCCGGTGCAGCCGATACGATGGGATCTTCTGCGGAATTGCCGCCTATGCCGTCCAAAACGGAATCTACCAGACCTTAGAGGTCCTGCAGCTGGCCGGGGAGCAAATGGAGATGGATTTCTCAGGGAGCAGGCCGGCGGCCTGGGCGATTCTGGCAATTGTCCACATTTCGGTGTATTGGGGTGTGTACAGCTTGTTTGCCAGGGACGGGGCCAAGGAACACTATCCCATTCGCAGGGGGGAGCTTTTGGGCCTATCTGCCATCACGCTGGTGATCGTCCTGCGGGTCTTGCCCAATGGGGGAAATGGAAGCACCGGCCATGCAATCGCCTGGCTCTTTCTCCATATTCTGTGCTGTGCGTTGTCGCTGTATATTCTGGTGGGGATGTCGGAGAATGGCTGCCTGCGGAAGGAGCTGGACACCATGTAGCAGATGTGGCGCATGAAAGAGGAGTATTATACCCTCTCCAAGGAGGTGACGGAGAGTATCAATATGAAGTGCCACAATTTGAAGTACCAATTGGCGGCGTTGCGGCACTCTGCCGCCTCCCAGGTGGACAAACAGGTCTTGCGGGAAATTGAAAACGGGGTGATGATCTACGATTCCATTGCCAAAACCGGGAATGAATGCCTGGATACTATTCTCACGGAGAAAATGCTCCTGTGCGAAAAGAATGGCATCCGGTTTACTTACATTGTCGATGGGGAAAAGCTGGATTTCCTCCAGCCGATTGATATTTATTCCATTTTTGGCAATGCGCTGGAGAACGCTATTGAGAGCGTGAGCAAGCTCCGGCCAGATGAGCAGAGAGTCATTTCCCTGAATATCTCGGCCCGGGGTAAGTTCCTGATCGTGAACCTCAAAAACAGCTACCGGGGGGAGCTGACCATAGAAAACGGACTACCGGTCACCTCCAAGGCTGATACCCAATGCCATGGCTTTGGCCTGAAGAGTATTCGGCTCCTGGCACAGAAATACGGGGGTGAAATGACTTTTTCCACCAGGGAGAATGTATTCTCCCTGAATATCCTGCTGCCTATGGAATGACGGAATTCGGGCCTGTCGTGCCGAAGAAATGACCGGTCGTGCCAAGGGGCTTTACATTTGATGCTGTGCAATTTATACTGTTTTCTGCAATCCACGGCAAATAAAACTGTGGAAATGAAAAGAAATGGAAGGAGAAACAACATGGAGAAGAAAAATCGTACAGGCTTTCGTGTGACGATGATCACGGTCATGGCATTGCTGCTGGCATTCCTGGTCGTGGGAAACTATATGTTGCTGATGGTGTATCCCGTGTCCATCAACAATGTGTTTACCGTTACCGGAACCGAAGAACAGGACGAGGGCACCACGACCCGCGAGGATTGGATCGCCCTGGCCGAGACCATCGAATCGGAGGGCGTTACCCTTCTGCGCAACCAGGGAGGTGGCCTCCCCCTGGATACCACGCAGGGTGCCCTGAAGGTGAATCTTCTGGGCCAGCGAGCCTATGATCCCGTGTATGGCGGCGCAGGTTCCGGTGCCGGTGATACATCCAGCGCAATCGACTTGGTGACGGCGCTGAACAGCAATGGATTCAAGGTCAATCCCGCCATTGTCAATTCTGAGATCTATAAGGAAAAGGTTGATGAAAATGACGGTGCTGGCATGGGCTTCTTTGGGGCTACGCTGGAGCTGAAGGATGTTCCCATCCAGTCTTATACCGGCGAAACTTCCTTTGAGAGCATGAAGGCTTATTCGGATATTGCCATTGTTGTCATCGGCCGTGCCGGTGGCGAAGGCAGTGACCTCACCTCCTTTGCCCAGACGGAAGGCAGACACTATCTGCAGCTGTCTACCAATGAAGAAGCCCTGATTGAGAAGGCAACACAGACCTTTGGCACCGTTATCGTCCTTTACAATGGCGCCAATGCCCTGGAGCTGGGCTTCCTGGAAACCTACGATGTGGATGCGGCCCTGTGGATCGGCGATCCCGGCGTGAATGGTTTCCCGGCGGTGGCTAAGATCCTGAGCGGCAAGATCAACCCCTCCGGCCGTCTGGTGGACACCTACGCCTATGATGCAACCTCCGCACCCTCTTATCGGAATTTCGGCAGCAAGCAGTTCTCCAACAGCCCTGAGCTGGTGGTGGAGGGATGGCGTGGCCCCCAGACCATGACATTCCACTATGTTGACTATGTGGAAGGCATTTATGCCGGCTACCGCTGGTATGAAACCGCTGCGGTGGAAGGCTTCCTCAACTATGCGCAGACGGTCCAGTATCCCTTCGGCTATGGCTTGAGCTACACCACTTTCCGTCAGGAGATCGTAGGCGGAACCGCCAATGGTGCAACCATTCACGCCAATGGCAATATGTCGATGGAGGTCCGGGTCACCAATACCGGCTCCCAGCCCGGTAAGGAGGTTGTCCAGGTCTACTACACGGCTCCCTATACGGACTATGACAAGACCCACGGTGTGGAAAAGGCAGCGGTCAATCTGGTTGCCTATGGAAAGACGGATATTCTGGAACCCGGTGCTTCCGAAACGATCACCCTGACCTGGAATGTGGAAGACATGGCTTCCTTCGATGAGACCCATGATAACCAGGATGGAACGACCGGCAGCTATATGCTGGATGCGGGCAGCTATACCATCTCCCTGCGGGCCAACTCCCACGATGTCATCGATTCCATCGATGTGAACCTGGGCAGCCAGTATTTCTACGCCGGGGAAAACAAGCGTTCCACCGACGGCCAGACTGCCGTTAATCAGCTGCAGGACAGCAAGCGAGGCACCTATCTGTCTCGTAAGGACGGCTTTGCCAACTACGATGAGGCAATGGCCTCTGTCACAGATGTGGCCAGCAGCGTCATTTTGACGGAGCTGAACAACGAAGGTGTCTATGATGCTGCAAAGTTTGACGCGCCGATCACCCGAAAGTACAACGCCGGTGTGGATTACCGCAGCGAAGGGGACTATGTTGCCAAGGAAGGGGATCTGACCCTGGCAGATTTTTCCGGCGCGGATTATGACGATGTGCGCTGGGAGCAGCTGATTTCCCAGATGAGCTTGACGGAGTTGCAGACGCTGATCGGAAACGGCGGCTGGTCCACGGCGGAAATCGCCTCCATCGGCAAGGTGGCCACGGTGGATATCGATGGTCCTTCCGGCATGAACTCTCTGTTCAGTGCAACACAGAAGGGCATCCAGTATCCCGCTACCATCGTCCTGGCAGCAAGCTGGAACGCCGAACTGCCCCTGCTCTATGGTGACTATATTGCGGATGAGGCCCACAGCCTGGGTGTCTCCGGCTGGTATGCTCCCGCCATGAACATCCACCGCTCGCCCTTCTCCGGTCGTAACTTCGAGTATTATTCCGAGGATCCTTTCCTCTCCGGTGTCGTTGGCGCCAACACGGCCTATGGCGCCCGGAACAATGGCCTGTATACCTACATCAAGCATTTCGCACTGAACGACCAGGAGACCGACCGGGATAACCGCCTGACAACCTGGTCCAACGAGCAGGCGACCCGTGAAATCTACCTCAGACCCTTTGAGCTGACCGTGAAGAACGGTAAGGCTTCCGCCCTGATGACCTCCATGAATCATATGGGCGGTACCTGGGCAGGCAACAAGTCCGCGCTGCTGGATGATATCCTGCGCAAGGAATGGGGCTTCTTGGGTATGACCATCATCGATGCCTGCACGGGTGACTATATGTCCAACCTTCCCAATGCCAACATGGGTATCCGTGCCGGACAGGATCTGTGGCTGGGCATGGGCTCTGTGGCGGTCACGCTGGAAAGCGATGCAGACATCTATTATGCCCAGCGCACCGTTAAAAACATCCTGTATACCCAGTCCAATGCTTCCCTGATCCCCTCCGAGATCCTGCCCTGGCGGACCTGGCTGGCGGTTCTGGATGTTGTGGTCGTGGCCGGCATCGCAGTATGCGCGGTAGCCCTGATCAAGGATATCAAGAAACACAAGAAAGTGGATTGATATCCACCCTTGTGAATCATAGCCTCATTTCTCCTCATCTTCTCACACCGCGCCCCCCGGCCTGACAGGGGCCGGGGGATACGCACCCCCCGGAGAGAATGGATGGGTGTGCAACGAAGATAAACGAGCCGGTCAGCCCCTGCGGGAGCTGACCGGCTTTTGACAAACACACCGGGAAGAACCCATGGGTTCCTCCCGGTGTGTAATTATGAAATGGGGGAGATGCGCTGGCAGCGCAGAGTGACACGGCTTTGCCCGCCGACGGTGCAGGTGAACAGGGTCAGATCCCAGTCCCCCTGGGTCATATCCGCCACAGCGTTCCGCTGGAGAATCTCCAGCTCCAGAACCTGGTAGACGAACAGATTTCCGTCCATATCCGTAAAGCTCACCTCATCACCGGTGTGAAGCTCCCGCAGACGGCCGAAATGGGTGGCATAATTATGGGCGCACAGAACCAAATTGTCCAGATACGCCGAGCCCTGATACCGGCAAGGAGCGATTTTTAGCTGGGGATAGGACCAGTCCGCCATCACCGGCAATTCCAGCTCCAAGGCAGGAATCCGCAGAACGCCGATATAGCCATAGCCCTCCATGGTTTCCACGGGCATTTCCACCTTAGGATTGCGGACAAACTCCGGCTCCCAAAGGGTGGGATCTGGGAGGGTGGTACCGGGCTCCGGAGCCAAAGCGGGAACGACATCCAAGAGCTTATGGACGATGGCGTCGGAGGCATTGGCGGCCTGGGTGCTTTCGGTGGTGTTGAACATGGTCAAGGTACCGGCGGTCAGAATCAGAGTAAGGCCAAGGGCCAGAAACCCGGTTCCTTTACGCCCCATGGTCGTCCTCCCCGTAGAGGAAAGCCTGGAGGATCTGGGCATTGGCCTCAAAGTCCACGGCGTAGAGGGTCCGGCCGCCCATGCCCGTCATGACACCGTAGGTGCCGTCGGCGGGAATGGTCATCTGATCGAAGGAAGCACCTAGAAGATTGGGGGCATAGGTCATCAGGCTGGCAATCTCCAGCTTAGTCATATTGGTCTGCACCAGGGGCAGAGCCAGATCCAGGAGCTCGTTGAGCTCCAGCAGGGAGGCACTTTTCATAGCTTCCACCATGGCCAGGATCACCCGGCGCTGACGCTGGATCCGTGTCCAGTCACTGTCGATCTCCCGCAGGCGGGCATAGCACAGGGCCTGGTAGCCATCCAGCTGGTTCCAGCCGGCGTGGAACACACCGGGCTGCTTGACAATGCCGTCGTTGAAATACTGAGCCTCTGCCGCAGTCATATCGATGTCAATACCCCCCAGGGCATCCACCAGGGTGGTGACGGAATTGAAATTGACCCGGACATAGCTGGAAACATCCACCCGGAAGCAGGTGCGGACGGTTTCCGTCACCAGGCTGGCACCGCCGTAATTGAAAATATGGGTCAGCCAGTCATACTGCCCGGCGTAGGGCCCGGCCAGCACCGGCACGCCCATACCCCGTTCCAGGCTGATGAGCTTGACGGTATTGGCCTGCTTGTCGATGGAGACCAGAATCATGCTGTCGCTGCGGGCGTTGTCACTGAAGATGCCACCGGTGCGCTCATCGGTGCCCAGGAGCAGGATGTTGACAACGCTGCTTTCTTTTGCAATCTCGGAATCCGGAACCTGGGGCTCCGTGGCAACCGTTTCCAGGCCGGAGATCACATCTTCCGGAATCAGGGTCGGCTGAGTCCCCTGGGGAATGGTGGTGGCATCGGGGGAGATGGTGGACTGGCCGGGGTCATAGGTGATCCGGTCCAGCTTGCTCCAGACAAACCAGAAGATCAGCAGCAACAAGAGCAGGAGAAGCACCACACAGCCGGTGAGGATCTTATGCTTTTTTATCCAATTCATGGGACAGCCCCCCTTACTGCATCTCCGCTTCCCGGATCCGGGCGGCGAAAGCCTGGGTCACCGCGGCACAGCGCCGGGCGGCAATGGCCTCAAAGGTGGGATAATCCATTTCGGCGGAGCCATCGGCCTTGTCGGAGATGGCCCGGAGAATTACGAAGGGGCAGCCGTTGCGGAAGGCAGCGTGGGCGATGGCAGTGCCCTCCATTTCAGTACACAGTGCCTGGGTGTCAGCGATGATCTGATCCTTCTGGGCCTGAGAGCACACAAACTGGTCACCGCTGGCCACCCGGCCGATCTTGGTATGACCGGGGTTGACGCTTTCCGCTGCGGCAAAGGCGTAGGCCATGAGGGTATCATCCGCCGGGAAGGCCAGAACCTTCTGGCCGGGAACCTGGCCGATGGGGTAGCCCACGGCATTGCAGTTGAAATCGTGGTACTGGGCATCCCGGCTGACCACCAGATCGCCAATGTCCAGCTGGGCACACAGGGAGCCGGCCACGCCGGTGTTCACCACAGCGTTGATCCCAAAGCGGTCGCAGAGAATCTGCACGCACAGGGCGGCGTTGACCTTTCCCACACCGCACTGGACAACCACTGCTTCCAGCCCCTCCAGGGTGCCGGCGCAGAATTCCATCCCCGCCCAGGTTTCCGTCACGGGGTTTTCCATTTTTTCCTTCAGCAGCGCAACTTCCACATCCATCGCGCCGATTATGCCAAGTTTTGTCATAGTCTGTCTCCTTATTCCGGGTAAATGAGCCGGCTGTCCGGGATGTTTTCCAGGAGCGCGGCGTATTTTCTGCCCCAATAGTTGGCCATGGGCAGGTTCATGTCCAGGTAATTTCCGCAATCCCGGGCACTGGCACCGGGAACCTCTCCCCGGAAATCCCGGATAAAGGCAAAGCAGTCCCACACCAGGGGCAGAGCATCCCGGGCACTGAGATCACCTGCCAGCAGCAGGTAGAAGCCGGTGCGGCAGCCCATGGGCCCGAAATAGATCACCCGGTCCTTCCACTGGGGCTCGTTGCGCAGGTAGGTGGCGGCCAGATGCTCAATGGTGTGGGCTTCGGCGGTGTTCAGCACCGGCTCTTCGTTGGGGCTGGTCAGGCGCAGGTCGAAGGTGGTGATGGTCTCGTCACCGATCCTGTCCTTCCGGGAGACATAGAGCCCGGGCTGGAGCAGGATATGGTCAATGGTAAAGCTGGCGATTTTTTCCATAGTGGTCTCCTAATCGTTGTGATTGCAGTTGGCGGCGTCAATGGCAATGACCAAGAGCAGCCCCGGCATTTCATAGGCAGGGTTGTCATAGCGCAGGGTATAGGTATCGCCCCAGGTCAGCCATTCCTTGTGGATGGACATAATGGTAGCGTTGCCCTGGGTGACCTGGTATTCCCAGCCCAGGAAGTCTCCGTTCACATCCCAGCCCATATAGTCCACCCGGTAGTAGGGGGTGAAGAAGGAAATCTCCCGGCGGACGGTGCCGCGAATGGTGCCATCGATCTCAATCTCAAAGGTGGGGCGGAAGGTAAAGAGCTGCTGATGAATGGCACCGACCTCACGGCCGGTGCGGCCGTCATACACATGGATGTGGTGGCCCCAGGTGAACAGCTCCGACTTGACATGGTATCGGGCTTCCCCCGTCTCGTCGTAGACATCATAGGTGTCACCCCAGGCAAAGACCCGCTGCTTGATATATAGCTCCATGCAATCGCCTCCTTTCCCATATCATAGCGCATACCCCGACAAAAAGCAAGGAAAAACCACGATTCAACCAATGGTTGCCCGGCTCCCAACCGGCGGTTGAGGGAAAATGGGGGAATTGATTTATCCTTTGGCAAGAAAACTGGGGAATGCGTGTCGGTAGGATATAGAAAAAGGTAGCATCTAAAGTGTTACCTAAACACAATTTCGGTGAGCTGACCCTGCGGCTTCCCCGGGGATTGCCGTCCGGTGTGACCAGCAGGCGGCTTTTGCCAATGTGGAATTCCGGGGCGATCCCAATCCCGAACCGGAGGGGGTCATCCATATATGTGCCTCGGTAAATTTCCGCAAAATCACCGTTTGCTACATCTGAACAGTTGGGGCGGCTCTTCGGATCCGCCCCAACTTTGCGGGAAAGCTGGGAATTTGGTAGACAATTCCCCGGGTTTGTGATAAAATGAGCCTATCTTTTGATACAAGGAGCGTTTTGCCATGGAAGCCGTGAAGCTGGCGGGCCTGGAGCCTGCCTCCGTTTTTGCTTATTTTGAAAAGATCTGTTCCATTCCCCATGGTTCCCGGAATACCAAGGCCATCAGCGATTACCTGGTGTCCTTTGCCCGGGAGCACGGGATCCGCTATGTCCAGGACGAGCTGAACAATGTTCTCATGTTCCAGGAGGGTACCCAGGGGATGGAGAACCATGCTCCGGTGATTCTCCAGGGCCATATGGACATGGTCTGCCAGAAGGATGGGGACTGCCCCATTGACATGGAGACCCAGGGCCTGGATGTGACCCACGATGACCGGTGCGTGTTTGCCAAGGGAACCACTCTGGGCGGTGACGACGGCATTGCCGTGGCCTATGCCCTGGCTCTGCTGGCGGATAAGTCCATTCCCCATCCGCCTCTGGAGGTAATTATCACCGTGGACGAGGAAATCGGCATGGAGGGTGCCACGGGTGTGGATCTGTCCCAGCTGAAGGGCCGTACCCTCATCAACCTGGACTCCGAGGATGAGGGAATCTTCACCGTTTCCTGCGCCGGCGGGGCCAGAGGCACCATCCGTCTGCCTGTTCAGCGCCGGGCGGTCTATGGCCCCTGCGTCCAGCTGACGGTGGAGGGCCTGCGGGGCGGCCATTCCGGTGTGGAGATCCACAAGAACCGGGCCAACGCCAACAAAATCATGGGCATTTTCCTGGACCGGGTGCAGAAGCTCATGCCCCTGTGTCTGACCAAGCTGGTGGGCGGCTCTCAGGACAACGCCATCCCCCAGAGCTGCCAGGTGACCCTGGTGGCCATGGGCATGGATCTGCAGCGGATCAATACCGTGGCGGAGGAGCTCCAGCGGGAGGTGCGGGAGCAGTATGACGAGCTTGATGCCATTGTCCGGGGAGATGATGTGGACGCACTGGGAGGCAACGCACTGACCACGGAGTGCTCCGCAAAGGTCATTGCCTTGCTCAATGCCGCCCCCAACGGCATCCAGGCCTGGAGCGAGGACATTGGGGGCCTGGTGCAGACCAGCCTGAATATGGGCGTTGCTCAGCTGGGCGAGGAATTCAAGATGGTCTTTGCCGTCCGCAGTTCCGTGAATCAGGAGAAGCGGGAGCTGCTGGAGAAGCTCCGGGAGTTGGCCGGCTTCTATGGCGCCCAATACAGCGAGATGGGCGATTACCCCGCCTGGGAATACCGGAAGGAATCTCCCCTGCGGGATACCATGGTGACCATTTACCAGCGGATGTTCGGCAAAGAGCCGGAGGTGGTGGCCATCCACGCGGGACTGGAATGCGGCATCCTCAGCGATAAGCTGCCGGGGCTGGACTGCGTTTCCACCGGCCCGCAGATGCATGACATCCACACCAGCCGGGAAACCCTGGAAATCGAATCCACCCGGCGTACCTGGGAGTTCCTCCTGGAAATTTTGAAAGCACTGTAAATCATCGGGCCTGCCGCCGGGACATCCTGGGGCAGGCCCGATTGTTTGCTAGTTTCCCCCGGCCAGGCTCCTGAGCCAGTCCAAATCCGCCCGGGAGACAATGCCCAGGAGGGTCAGACTTCCGCCGTAGAGTCCCAGGAAGGCCAGCAGCCGGGGAATGGAACCGGGCAGCGTCTGGCATAGCATACAGCTGATAAGGGTCACGGATACGGTGGACAGAGGCAGGTACAGAGGGATGGAAAGGCCGGTGATGCGCAGAAGTCTGCGCAGGCTCAACCAGAAGTTGATGGCGTGGGTCACGAGGAAGCTGAGATAATACCCGGTCATGCCGCAGCGGGGGAGCAGGAGAAACAGAAACAGCACATCCAATGCGGAGGTGAGGATGTTGTAGCGGACGCAGAGCTTCTGCTGGCCCAGGCCTTTGGTCATGGCATCGGTGACAGCGTCGGTGTAGAGCATGGGTGCCAGCAGTGCGTACCGCTTCAGCCACAGACCTGCCTGGGAGCCTGGATACATCCGCTGGCACAGGGCCTCTCCCAGCAAAAACAGCAACCCACCCCACAGACAGCCGTAGAGCATCCCTACCCGGAGGCACCGCCGGGTCAGATACCGGATCCGCCGGTGGCTTCCCGCGGCGGCACACCGGGCCAACTCCGGGATCAGCAGCTCTCCCAGGGAAAAAAGGATGGAGGACGGGAACATGAGCAGGGGAAAGACCATGCCACAAACTGTCCCGAAGGCTGCCAGAGGCTCCGCCTCCCCGGCGTACCGGGCCAGCCGCCGGGGAACCATGAGGTTTTCCGTGGTGCTGATTCCGGCTTTCAGATCATCGGCCAGAGCCAGGGGGACGGCAGTTCCCAGGAGCCGTCGGGAGAGGGAAATGGGCCGGCTTCGGGGCATTTTTTCCAGGACGCGCAGAAGGATCAGACTGATGAGGGTCACCAGGGCGGAGATGCCATGGCCCCAGACCACCGCCGTGCAGGCCTTTGCACTGGTATCCGCCCAGGTGGTGAGCAGGGCGGTGGTGACAGCCATGTAGCACAGCTGCTCCCCGATCTCCACAGCGGCCAGGGTGCCGATGCGGTTGGCGGCGGTGAAATACCCGGTGAGACAGCCGGACAGGCAGATCACCGGCAGAAACAGGGCATAGCTGCGCAGCGCCCCGCAGACCTGAACCGTTCCGATCCAGTGGGCGCTGATCCAGGGGGCGGCGGTATAGAGAAGTACCCCGACTACCGCACTGAACACCAGACTGTAAAGGGCGCAGCTGCGCAGAACCCAGTGGAGATGCCCGGGGTGCTTTCGCCCCAGCTCCTCGGCGGTCAGATACATGGTGGCGGTGCGAATCCCACCCATTCCCGCGGTCAGGGCCAGAGAGCCGACGGACAGCACCAGCTGAAGCAGTCCTACCCCCGCTGGGCCGATGCGGTTGGAAATCACCACCTGAAAGGAGGTGGACACCGTCCGAAGCAGAAGATTCACCCCGGTGAGCAGCACCGCAGAATAGAAAATTGGCAATTTTTGCCGCAAAAAGATCCCCTCCCTTTCACAAAAGCCTATGAAAGGGAGGGGACAAACATGACCTTATTGGGGCTGGAATGTGGTGCAGAAGGGAGCCAGGGGGCAGCTGTGGCACTGAGGATTCCGGGCGGTGCAGACCTCCCGGCCGAACAGGACGATGCGGTGGCAGAAGTCGTAGCTCTCCTCCGGGGGAAGAATGGCCCGGAGCTGACGCTCCACTTTCTCCGGGTCCTTGCCCTGGGACAGCCCCAGCTTGCCGCAGATGCGGATGCAGTGGGTATCACAGACCACACTGCCGGGGACACCATAGAGATCACCCAACAGTAGATTTGCGGTTTTTCGTCCTACACCGGGCAGAGACAGCAGTTCCTCCATGGTACCGGGGACCTTGCCGCCATACCGGGTCAGGAGCATCTGGCAGGCCAGGACGATATCCCGGGCCTTATGCTTATAGAAGCCGCAGGAACGGACCAGGGCCTCCACATGGTCAATGGGAGCCTGGGCCATGGCCTCCAGGGTGGGATAGGCGGCAAAGAGCGCCGGAGTGACCAGATTCACCCGGGCGTCGGTACACTGGGCGGACAACCGCACGGCGATCATCAGCTCATAGTCTTTTTGATAATGCAGGGCACAAACCGGTTGGGGATAGCGTGCCTTCAGCACATCCAGGATCCCCTGTACCTTTTCCTCCATGGTATCACTTCCTTTTGCCTGATTGTACCACAATCCGTCTCGCTTGGAAAGAAGTTTTTCACAAAAACCGGGGGCAGTGGATAAAATGGAGCAAGGAAAATGGGAGGGATGGCTATGGAGCGCACATTGGATCAGCTGAAGCCCGGTATGGAGGCGACCGTGACCCGGATCAACACATCCCAGGATCTTCGGAGCAAGCTGGAACGGTTTGGCCTGGTGTCCGGGACCCGGGTGGCCTGTCGATACCGGAACCCCTGGGGAGATGTGACTGCCCTGGCTTTCCGGGGGAGCGTGCTTGCCCTGCGAACCCGGGATCTGGCAAAGATCCGGGTGGAGCTTTGATGGCGCGGGCACGCGAACCAATGCTGACCGTGGCCCTGGCGGGCAATCCCAATGTGGGGAAAAGCACCCTGTTCAATGCCCTGACCGGCTTGCACCAGCACACGGGAAACTGGCCCGGAAAAACCGTGGAGCTGGCCCAGGGATTCGTCTCCACCCCCCGGGGGAAACTCCGTCTGGTGGATCTGCCGGGCACCTACCGCCTGACAGGGGGAAGTCAGGAGGAGCAAATTGCGGGGCGCTTTCTGGAAGCCGGAGAAGCAGACTGTGTCATTGCGGTGTGCGACGGAAGCTGCCTGGAGCGTTCTCTGATCCTGTCCCTGGAGATTTTGGCCCGGTGTCCCCGGGTGGTGGTGTGCGTCAATCTCATGGATGAAGCGGCCCGCCAGGGAATCACTGTGGATGGAGGGGCATTGGCCCGGGAGTTGGGGGTGCCGGTGGTGCTCACCAGCGTGGGACAGAAGGAGGGCCTCCGGGCCCTTCTGACCCAGGTGTGGGAATGCAGCGCCCGCAGTCCGGAGCCCCAGGGGGATCCCATTGCCCGGGCCCAAGCCCTATGCCGAAGCTGCGTCACCCAATGCTATCCGCCGGAGCCCTGGCGGCTGACCCTGGATCGGGTGCTGGTCAGCCGGCGATACGGGATCCCCGTTATGGGAATGCTGCTGCTTGGTATTCTATGGCTGACCATCTGGGGCGCAAATTATCCATCCCGGATGCTGGAGGCCCTGTTTGCCTGGGGCTACGATGGGCTGAACAGCCTGTGCTGGCCGCCCCTGATCCGGGGTCTGCTTCTTGATGGGATCTACAGCACCTGCTGCCAGGTGCTGGCGGTGATGGTGCCACCCATGGCCATTTTCTTCCCCCTGTTTACCACCCTGGAGGATGTGGGGTATTTGCCTCGCATGGCCTTCCTCCTGGATCACGGAATGCGCCGGTGCGGCGGCTGCGGTCGTCAGGCGCTGACCATGTGCATGGGTTTTGGGTGCAACGGGGTTGGGGTTATGGGCTGCCGCATTCTGGATTCCCCCCGGGAACGGCTGGCCGCCATGCTGACCAATTCCATGATTCCCTGTAACGGCCGGTTCCCCGCCCTGATTCTGCTGGGAACCCTGTTCTTCGGCCGGGAAGGGGGTGTGCTGGCGGTGGCGGCCTGCATGGCTTTGGGGGCAGCGGGAGCGATGGTCGTCTCCGGGGGCCTGCGCCGGACAATGCTGTCCGGTACGCCCGGTACCTTTCTCATGGAGCTGCCACCTTTCCGCCGTCCCCGGGTTGGCCAGATTCTGGTGCGTTCTTTTCTGGATCGCACCATGAAAATGGCCCTGCGGGCATTGCTGGTATCCGCACCGGCGGGGGCGCTGCTGTGGCTGCTGAACAATGGGGGCCTTCTTGTGCCCATTGCGGATTTTCTGGATCCCCTGGGGCGGGCCATGGGGATGAACGGGGTGCTGATCTTGGGATTTTTGATGACCATTCCCGCCAACGAGCTGCTGATCCCTGTGGTGATGATGGTGCTCACCGGGGGGAGCCTCCGGGGCGTATCCGCTCTGGGGCCGGAGACGCTGGCCCAGGCAGGCTGGACCTGGCAGACAGCGGTGTGCGCCATGGCCTTTCATTTGTTCCACTGGCCCTGCGCCACGACTTTGCAGGTATTCTACCGCCAGACCCGGGACGGGAAGCTGACATTGGCGGCGGCGTTGCTCCCCACTGCGGTGGGGGTGCTGCTGTGCATGATGCTAGGGCTCCTGCTGTAATATCTGGGCGGTCAGGGCGGAAATTTCGTAGGCTGTCCGCTCCTGGGGGCCCTCCGCGGTGACTTTGGTATAGGACCGGCTCTGGAAGCGGCCGCTGATGCGGATGAGATCCCGGGTGTGACAGGCGGCGACCTCCTGTGCGGTGCGTCCCCACAGGATACAGGGCAGATAGTCCGCCCGGTGGAAGGGCCGGGGCACGGCCAGCATCACATCGCAGATCTCCCGGCCCAGGGGCGTCCGGCGGTAAGTAGGCTCCCGGCACAGAGGCCCTTCCAGGAGGACGGTGTTCTCCGGCGGGCCATCCTCCGCCGCCAGCTCCGTGGCGTAGACGAAGATGAGCAGGTGGCGGGTGCCGTCTCCCCGGACATTGTGAGAGCGGATCTGACCGGTGACGCGGATCATTTCTCCCCCGGACAGATCCAGCGTTTCCAGCAGTTGGGCCGGGGCAATGACGGGTAGCCTGTCAACGGTGCCGGAGAGCCGGGCCACATCCAGGCAGAAGCGATAGAATTGCCGCCCGTGGTTTTCGTGGGAGGGCTGGGGCAGCTGCGCCAGCTCCCCCCGGAGGGTGATGGTGTTCGTGATAGGTTCCATAGTACCAACTCCATTTCAGATGTATGGCACATCCTATGCGGGACAGGTACATTCCATGCGAGGGCCCTGGGAGAAAATGACCCCATGCCGGCATGGGCATGGGGTCATTTTGACAGTTATCGGCCTTTGCCGCCTCGCTTGGGGGCGGGCTTTGCTACAGGTTTTCGAGCCTGGGGCTTTGCCGGGGACTTCCCGGAGGGCTTCTTCCCCTTGACCGGGGCCTTGGGGGGCGGCGGGGTGGGCTTGCCCATGCGGGACGGGACAGCCCGGATCAGGCACTT
Organism: uncultured Oscillospiraceae bacterium; assembly: GCA_964428625.1. Taxonomy (GTDB): domain Bacteria; phylum Bacillota; class Clostridia; order Oscillospirales; family Oscillospiraceae; genus Faecousia. The sequence goes on from CAYRYT010000007.1 coordinate 26,162, forward strand.
TGGCCCGGAACCGATGAGATCCTCCCGATGGGCACTGAGGAGGGCTTCTCTCACCAGATAGTAGTTCTTCGGGTTACGGTACTGGATCAGAGCCCGCTGCATGGCCTTTTCGTGGGGATCCGTGGGGACATAGACCTTCTCCATCGTCCGGGGATCCAGGCCCGTATAGTACATGACCGTGGACAGAGTGGAGGGTGTGGGGTAGAAATCCTGAACCTGCTCCGGGTTATAGCCCATATCCCGGATGTACTCGGCAAGCTCCACGGCTTCCTTCATGGTGGAGCCGGGGTGGCTGGACATGAGGTAGGGAACCAGGAACTGGTTCATTCCGTATTGCTTGTTCAGGGCGAAATACTTATCCACAAACTGGTTGTAGACGGCGTTCCGGGGCTTGCCCATGCGGCAGAGCACTGCGTCGGATACATGTTCCGGTGCCACCTTCAGCTGGCCGGAGATGTGATACTGGACAAGCTCCTTGAAGAAGGTATCCTTCTTGTCCGCCAGGAGATAGTCGAAGCGGATGCCGCTGCGGACAAAGACCTTTTTTACTCCGGGGATCTTCCGCAGCTTCCGCAGCAGTGCCACATAGTCGCTGTGATTCGCCTTCATATTCTTGCAGGGAGTGGGGTAGAGGCACTGACGGCCGCCGCAGGCACCCTTGGTCAGCTGCTTCTCGCAGGCGGGATGGCGGAAATTGGCGGTGGGGCCGCCCACATCGTGGATGTAGCCCTTGAAATCCGGATCCTTGACCATGCGTTCCGCCTCGGCCAGGATGGATTCGTGGGAACGGGTCTGGATGATACGGCCCTGGTGGAAGGTCAGGGCGCAGAAGGAGCAGGCACCGAAGCAACCTCGGTTGGACACCAGGCTGAACTTGACCTCCTCAATGGCGGGAACGCCCCCCAGTTTTTCATAGCTGGGGTGATAGGTCCGGCAGTAGGGAAGGGCATAGATATCGTCCATTTCCTGGGTGGTCAGAGGCTTCTGCGGGGGATTCTGGACGATGAATTCCTTGCCATAGGGTTCCGCCAGGCGCTTGGCGGTGAAGGGATCGCAATTTCCGTACTGGATCTTGAAGGACTCGGCATATTTCCGCTTATCCGCCTTCATGGCCTCGTAGGCGGGCAGAATCAGGGTGGGAAGCCCTTCGTCCAGTTCTGTGGCCCGGTAAACGGTGCCGTCGATATAGGTGATATCCCGCACATCCAGGCCGCTGTTCAATGCCTCGGCAATTTCCACCACGGTTTTTTCGCCCATGCCATACATGAGCAGATCCGCCTGGCTGTCCAGCAAAATGGATCGCTTCAAACTCTCGGACCAGTAATCATAGTGGGCCATCCGGCGCAGGCTGGCATCGATGCCGCCGATGAGAATGGGCACATCCTTGTAGGTCTGGCGGATGAGGTTGCAGTAGACGATGGTCGCGTAATCCGGGCGCTTGCCCATGATGCCGCCGGGGGTGAAGGCATCGGTCTTCCGCCGGTGCTTGGTGACGGAATAGTGGTTGACCATGGAGTCCATATTGCCGCCGGTCACCAGAAAGCCCAGCCGGGGACGGCCGTAGATGGCGATGGATTTGGGATTTTTCCAGTCTGGCTGGGAAATGATACCCACAGTATAGCCGTGGGCCTCCAGCACCCGGCTGATAATGGCGTGACCGAAGGAGGGATGATCCACATAGGCATCGCCGATGACATAGACAAAGTCACACTGGCTCCAGCCCCGATCCACCATATCCTGGGCACAAATGGGAAGAAAGTCCATACTTGACCTCCAAAATGGATTTTTCTACAGTATAACATTTTTTTGCCGAAAAAGAAAGGGGCACTTGACAGCAATGCTAGAATAAAAGAAAAAGGATGTGATGCTATGGCAGTCAGACTCAACGAGGATGCCAAGATGGTGCAGATGATCCGGGACGGGTTGAAGCGTACCGGCGGCTATTGCCCCTGCCGCCTGGAGCGGACGGAGGAGAATAAGTGCATCTGCAAGG
>CAYRYT010000008.1:0-2774 GCA_964428625.1 uncultured Oscillospiraceae bacterium
TACTCTTATGCACGAGAATACCTACAATATTTCAATGACTAAACATCAGATTAGGTTACTTAAGGCGCTAAACTTTTCTGACATCGTGGAGCAGAACTTCGCAGAACAATCAACCGAAGTCCTCATGCCAAGAGAAGAACGCAATAAGGTGCGAGAACTATTTAGCCAAAAGAATTATAACGCAGTAGATAAAATATGCGGTAAATATCTACACATGCTAAACTACCTGCCTAAATTCGTCCCTATCACCCATAAAGGACGAACATACTCCATACCTGTTATCATCAATAAGAAACAACAAGGCACGGGTTTTATGTATTGCAATACACGTTTCATAGATGGCAAAAACTTGGGCTCTTATGCGATATACATCAACCCTATATCAGTATCGCTTCCTACAGCTTCAATCGATTGCTCTCTAGCACACGAGATAGCACACGCCCATAGATTCTTGCGAGAAACAGACACTTACTACACACCAGACGAACACCTAGAGTTTTGGACGGATAGAGAACTAAAGAAATACCTGCCACTAATAGACCCTAAATATCAAAGCAAAGCCGAACGCCGTAACGCACTACGCATCGACCATCAATCCATTATACGAGATGGCATAACGGGACGCTGGACAAAACTCGGACAATTGTGGGATAGAATAGCAGCCTATTGATCATACTCACCGCTTATAATAAATAATAAACCCTATAACCAACGCAATTATCACTATAGTCCAAGCCACAAATAACTGTATCATCCTAGTATCACAAACACGCCTCGGCGTTTCTTGTTCGACTTCAACACGCGGGCTATCTCTTTGTTTATCTGCGCCTCGGGATATTCGCTGTATTCCGACTTGATGCGCTCTATCACCTCTTCCTCGAAATCGAAACCGCCCTTATACTCTATCATCGTATCTACGACTATATCCACCACCTCATACTCGTCCTTGTTCCGCGCATCTTCAGATTGTATGCAGAAATAAAAAGACGGGCTGTTGAACGTCTGCAAATTGTTGCGCAACTCGGATACGGTCATAGTATCACCTCGCTAACCTGCGTTACAACCTTCTCGCCAGGAACTATCTGTATCACATCCATATTCTCAAATACTATAAAGTTGTCGTTCAACACCTTGTTCGATATAGTAAACGTCACAGGTAGGTCGTTGGCAGATTTGGGCAAATCAAGTTGTTTTAAGATCTGGTCTTTTCTCATAGCTCTTCTACCTTGAGTGGAATGAACGGTGGCTCAAAGCCCTCGCCCTTCATTAACTTGCCCTCTTTGTCCTGCTCCATACACTTCTTCAAGTTGGCCTCGGATATGTTAAGCATTATCCTCTCGATTAAAACCTTGGCGTCCTCTTCGCTATTGCCCAACCCGATTAGCGTCTTGAACATCTCGCCGTAGGCGAAGACTATCATATCTGCGTAAGAGTCGAGGATGATGCGCATGTCGTCTTTAGGAGTTCTGAAAGACTTGTCCTCGCTCACCATCCTCAATGCGCTCTCCCGTGGGATGCCGTTCTCACTAAACATCTCCAAAACCTCCTCGATGATTAACGCCGCCCCGCGTTTGACATCGATCCCCTGATGCGCTAAACCCTTAACTATGTTAAACTTTATTATGTTGTCAAATGAATCTTGCATTATTTCCCCCTCTTAAATATCTTGTTAACTATGAAAGCAATGACTAGAAATATGATTATCTTGTATAGAATGATAGCGCCACAAATCGACAGGCTACCAATCATTACCCATTTCAAAACCTCAAGCATTGATCCCCCCTACAAAATCGTCAGGATAGCCGTATATATTCATGCTCGCATCCTCGTTAATCTCTATCTCTACATACGTCCCGTTGTATATATCCTCCGGCCTGTAACGGTCAGTGAGATATTCCATCGTCTGGTTTTCCGAACCGTATAGGTGATTAGTGATGTTGCGTTGCTCCTTCTTGTAACGCCCCGCAATGAGTAGGTCTGCATAATCCAACACCTGTCGCTTATCAGAGTTGTCTATCTCATCACGTTCGTATCCCGTGTATAATATTATACCCAATCCGAGATCCTTCACACGTTTCATAAGCTCTACTACAGAGGCAAGCTGTTGTAAAGGCTCGCCCCCGAGTATAGCTATTTCGGAAACATTATATCTAACAACCGACAATTTAATGTCGTCAAGAAGATTATCTATCGTCATCTCATAACCGCCCTTTGGATCATGCATGTGCTTGTTCCAACAACCAGGACAGTTCAAAGTGCACCCCTGCGTCCAAATAGTATAGGTCACGCCAAAGCCGTATATCGACGAGTCCCTGTTCACACCGTTGAGCCTCATTCTCGCTCCTGCATCTTCTTCAGCATAAGAATACAATAGCCCGCAATGTCCGTTAACGTGTCCTGTATCGACTCGTTGTTCGGCTCTTTGTTGGACTGCATAAGATTGTTCATCCTGTTAATCTTATCTTCCATCCGCACAAGAAATGCTATGTCGCCAAACTTGTCCACGGATTTACCAAACGCATCACCATAGTCCTGATTCTTGGATACTAGTAGATTGGCAAGGTTGGAACATAACGTGTGTATCGTGTCCGTGCCATAACTGTGGGCTAACGGCGCATCTTTAATCTTGATGCTGTAGTCCAAGTTGTTATGCTCCCTGTATAACCGTAATATATTGCGCTCAACATCGTTAATGTCAGCACACACAAACTCTTTCTTTACATCGTCTATAAATGTCGTAAGTATATATTGCATGTCATCCTCTCATTATAATA
>CAYRYT010000008.1:2874-24318 GCA_964428625.1 uncultured Oscillospiraceae bacterium
ATCCTCTCATTATAATATGTGGCAGGGGATAAATGAAATTTACGTCTAACTATGGTATTAAAAATTTAATTTTGAACTCCCCGTGCCACCACAAAACAGTATATTGCTATTTATACTATCGACAAATTGTCTAAAATCTTAAACGATATAATTAAGGATTTTTGATATGAGAAAGTTTATTTTTGTAGTGCTTCTTTTGTTACTCACAGGATGTAAAGAAAAGATAGCTGAAATCTATAGTATCGCAATGGGTGAGATGACTAACGAACACTTCATGTGGAATCCACCTTACGAGAAACATCTAACAATAAAAACTAATTACAACGCCACACAGTATATGGGCAAACGATTCCACAGAAATAATACTATCATCACAGTATCAGTATTTAACAGTCGTCCAAGTCCTACCGCTCACCTAAACTATAATAATGGTGAGAGTTACAAATTGGACGAGATGTTAGTCGACGGACGACATTTCACCTACGAGTTTGGTAACGCTGTATTCTCTGAAGACGGCACATTAACTATTTATACCAACTACGATGAAGTAACCGTATACCATTTGTTGCAATAATCTTTTTTCCACAATTCTCCTCGCCCGGCGTAAAGCCGGGTTTTTTATTTAACTTTTATTTGCACTTGTCGATAATAATACAAGACAATTTTTTGTCTTCTCCGATGTTTAATTGTATTTTACACCCGGCTTCGGCCGGGGAATTTTTTGCAATCTTTTTGTGGAGAAGATTATGACTACAACTAAAGAGGATTTGATTGACGATATTAATAAACGTAGAACAGCAGCGCACCTATCAACCGAAGACCTACTAGACTTGTTCAACAGCGTAAAGAAAAGCGAGGATAATGATTACATCATTGATAGAGTAACTCTAGAATTGCTACTACGCAAACAAATATCGTGAAAATCATAACCCCTACCGATTTGGTAGGGGTTATTTAGTATATACAGTAAAAAGGAGAATATTGATTTTGGGTGTCCAAAAATCAAACAAAAAACAAAATATGCTTATATTATAATAATTTTTCGCAATTTGTCAAGTTAACTTCTTCATAAAAATGTCGATAAATAAAAAATACAAACTAAAATGTTATTTTTGGAGTAAAACCTATGAATAATACAAGACGAAACATTTATGTAACAGCCACCTTATTAGCATTGTCAGGGTCGGAACTCGCAAATGCTACTATTAACGATTCGTATATCGAACATACTATACCAACCAGTTACATTAACTACACACTCGACAACATTGATATTCCAGCACCGAACAAAGAGATACTACTAATACAGAAATTCTATAACAGATACGACGGTGTTTTCAGCTACGACTTCTTAAGTTACATCGACGAACTTCTACACCAAGAGAATATCAAGCATAAAGTATCGCTACCGTTAATTATGGCGTTAATGAAAGTTGAATCGCAATTCGACCACCACAGAACTTCTTCTGTCGGCGCTTACGGGTTATGTCAACTAATGCCTCTAACTACTAAAAACATTAATGTGCTATACAGAAAAGGTAAAAGACAGTTGGACAGAATGAACGATTACGATAACGTGCACCTCTGTATCATCTACTTGAAAGATCTGTTCATGCGATACAAGAAAACAGAGAATGTGTTAAGGTTCTATAACGGTGGCATAGCATGGCGTAAGAAACCAGCAACCAAAGCATATTACAATGCAATAATGAAAGAGAAAAATAGATTGAGAGCTTTCATTCAAGGTTCTTAAAGTAAGAATATTGGACTTCGTATGTGCAGTCTTGGATAGTGTTATTGTTAACCAAACTAGTCACAACGAAGTTCTTTATCCCTTTCCAGTTAGTGTTATCGTTCTTAACTAAAGTTCCAATATCGTATGGGAAAGGACCGTTCACTCGTCCGTTGATTATGAAGTCGGGCTTACGTAAACTGCGCATGTAATAATTAAGTAAACCTTTCGGCAAAGCATTGTAGTTATTAGTATTGCCGAATATATACTGCGTGTTCACTTTAGCACCGTAGTATACTTCATCATAGTTCTCTTCTAAAACCTCGTATTCAAGGTTTGTATTCTCAATCATAGACAGCACTTCACCAAGAGGTATGAACTCTTTTATGTTGGTTTGCTTTGATAAGAATATGTCTTGTATACCAATAGTCCAATATGGTATGTCGGCTTCGCAGTCGCATATCCTCAAAAGGGCATGTATTGCAGTCTCGCTTATCTGGTGGAACTCGGACGATATATTAGACTTAAGGTGTAGCTTCTGCTCGAAACCAAGGGTGGTAATAGCAGTCTCCACCGTATCCCCCAAGAATTGCGTGTTGGCGGTTAGGATAGTCTCTTTAGGCGCAAATAGACCTTGTAGCTCCAGTTTCATATTGCTCACGTCATAGTTCTTGTTTAATATACAGCCCTTGACTTTATACTTCTTAAGCTCGGAGGTATACTTGAGAGTAACGTCATCTACACCGAATAGGCTATCGATGGACGCCCCGTATAGAATGCACCTGAAAGCAGGGAATTTGCCCACTGTCTCGATTGTCTGGTAGTGGTGGACTTGTGTTTCCGCCTCGCCTATATTAGATGCAACGGTTTCGCCCTTATCACTGATGATTTCTAAATTGAAGTTCTGTTTAGCCATAGGGCAATTATACGTCCAAAATCGTATTTTTTCAATCAACTAAAATATCTCTTGCATCAAAAATAAAGGACTATTTTATGTTGAACACCACTAAAAAATTTATTAAAGAGATCAAGAATAAGAGGACAGCATCTCACCTTACCACTCCTGTATTATTACAACTTCACAGCAAGCTTAAAGAGAACGACAAAAATAGTTATGTAATCGATAGAGTAATCTGCGAGTTAATGATTAGAAAAGCTATTTAACTTTTGCGAATACTTGTCGATAATTAATATACTCATAAATATAACATTTTTTTCATGCTCCTGCTCACACGAGCAGGATGTATTTGATATTATTTTTTTGTCTCCTAAGTTGTATATATTAGGGCAGCCTCCGAAAGGGGGCTGTTTAACTTTAAACGAAAGTTGTCGATAATTAAGGTGCAAATTCATAGATCTGTTAATAAACAGACTCCTCAAAATAATTTTATATTTCATTATTATTTACCCGTCCTTTTTAGGACGGTTTTTTATTTAACTTTTATTTGCGTTTGTCGATAATAATAATGGTTTCATAACTATACTTCACTTTATCCCATCGCACGATGGGATGTGCAATTTTTCAGTTTAATAATTCCTTGTGAAAATATAAACACCTCCCTTTATGGGAGGACTTTATTTAAGTTTTGAGAATATTTGTCGATAATTAATACACGTTAAATTTTCCTATAAAACTATTTATTTATTTTTTTTCGGGCGACGCAATGTCGCCTATGTTTTTACTAAACTATATACAATGAACACGGATACTCAACGCATAATGCAATCGCTCTACACCGATATACTTAAACGCAAACAGAAAGAGAAAATCAAAGAAATGATCGATGAAAAGATAAAAGAGTATGATAGCATTGATGCCCACAACGAATTTGAGCAGGGATACTACAAGGCTCTGCAAGATGTCAGAAAGATGTTTTAATTACGGATATTGTCTAATTCTTTTAAGTCGACAGGGATTTGTCTTGTATAGAACATAGACTTGTCGTTGGCATCGCTTATCTTATCGAGATGGCTTTTAACCATATCGATAACTTCTTCAACATCACAGTTGTTGCCGAAATCTTTGAACCACTCTTTGATAAGCGTTACCTCTATGTCTATGAGTTTATTGCATTGTAATGCGTTATCAGCATGCCAGACAATGTCTTCGCACACGTCCTTTTTGATATAATAGTTATTAATGTGGTAAACCATTAATGTCTTCCTTGATTTCTAATAATAGCTCGTAAAGTTCTTTAACCTTCTGTCTTAAACACGGACTGTTGTCGTTATCGTTACAGTCTGTTGGTATAGTGAAGTAACCTAATAGTTCTATCGCTTCGTCAATTTTTTTGTTTAGCATTTGCATCCTTTTGCCAGCTGAATACTTTGCCAGACAATATATATTCTTTTTGGAACTCTTCTAGTTCTACCATTGCAACGTCTAAATACTCTCTATCTCGGTTCAAGCAGTCGATATAGTTTTTAGTCCACTCTTTATCCACCGAATGTTTAACGGCGTTAGACATATGACCCAACATAACATATAAGTTGTTGCGGACTTTCGTGAAGAATTGCCCTAACGACATAGATGATATATGTTGAGCCACATTATCTATTTCAACCGAAGTAATAAGTTGCCCTGCAAAAGTCATTGGTAGGTTCTGTTTCAAATCCTTATGAGTTCCAAATATTAAACCTTGCTGTTTCTTCTTGTTGACTTTGTTGAGTATCTCTATCTCTAAACACTTAATCTCATCGAACCCAAACCCGACCAGCGAGTTTTGAGCGTAATCTATCCTGCTAACGAATTTGCGTATACGAGTCATTAAGAACTCTGCAAAGTTGTTATCTATATTCCAGAGTATTTTAGCCTCTATGTATCGCACCATCTCTGCAGTCTTCGGATTACTGAAGTCTAAAGGTTTAGCTCTCCAAGCATCTATGATAGGGAACTCTTTTTTCTCCATCTCTTTCATCTCTTCGTCTGTGAAGTGTGAAAGAACAACGGTTATATCTTTAGCGTCGTGTAAACGCCAAAGGATGACGGTTTTGAATTCCTCTTTGAAAGATGGTGGACGCTCGAGTATCTTCTGATAGCACCTATCGTGAAGAGCCTCGAGCATAAGTTTGTCCAACTCATCCTGGTCGGGGATTTCTAATTCTGTGAATTTGAAGAAATCCTCTGCACCATGTATGGAGTATATCTTTTTATTAATATAGGCTAATGCCTGGTTAAACTCAACGATTGTCAAATGAAACTCCTATAGAAAAGTTTTGAGTAAATCAAGTAGCTCTCTTGATTGTTTACTGCATTTGTCGCAATAACCTTTCTTATGTTTTGAGACTTCATCTCGCCAGCGGCGACGATTACCGTTCTGTTCCATGTGTTTCATTTGATCTAACGCTTTCTTTTTGTTAGATACTTTTGTGAAGATTTTATCGAGGACTGCTTGATCATCATCTTTTCGTTTATGGTAATAATACTTCTCGTAATGTTGAGCGAGATCTTTTTCCATTGGACCGATATGACGAGGTAGTCTTTGAGCATTGTCGAAAAATCTGTTCATCCAATTTTTCTCTGCTTGCTTTTTCTTTTTAGAATCTGGCATTTTGTTTATAGCCGTAGATTCCTTTGATAGTTCGCTGTAAGTCTTTCTCATGTCTTTGACTTTCTTTGCAATATCTTCATAATTAATTGTTCTTGCCATTTAAAGCTCCTTTCATAAAGTTAATTTACCCTCGCCAAGTATTATAGCGATAAGGTCTTCGTAAAATATCTGGTTATCAATACAGTCGTATAATGGTTTAATGTCAAATTCCAAATACCACTTGAGCCACTTAATCCTCTCTTCGATTGAATCGCATTGGATAGAGTCAAAGAACTTATCAAAGTCTTCTTTTGATTTAGAGTTCTTGATTCCCTCTCGTATAGTATTCAGTCTATCTTGTATAATATTCATACAGTAATTATCGACAATTATTTTGTAAAGTTTAATAGTATGTTATAATAAAATGTAAGGAGAGGATTTTGTTTAAGAGAATACGAGATTACTTTGATAAAAGAGCAGAAAAGAAATTCAAAAAATATATCAGAACTGTAGATATTAAACTTGAGAAGTATAAGTTTTGTTATGGGCAATATGCAGAACAATACATGAATATATTAAATGATATAGATTTTTGTATTAACGAGTTTATCAAATGTGGTGGGCGATTAATTTATGCTTACGCACCTGATGTATACCAACAGACTAAACAATGTAAAGATTACTGCTTAACAGATGATGAAGATGAGTGTATATTAAACGATTTGATTCAACCTGTTGACCCTAATATCTATTATCATTATGATATACTATATTCTCCCATTAATGATGAATATGCTGATTACATACAAAACAAATGTAAAAGATTTAATGGTAGATTTATCTATTACAAAGATAACGATATACACGAGCAAATAAAATATTGTAGAGAACATAACATAAAATATTTGATAAGTGTGCAATACGATTTAATTAAGGAATTCTTATGAACTCCATTGAAGAATATTTTGCTATGACTGCCTCCACGGTTAGTAATATTAAAACATACTTAGAGCAATTATATACTTTCGAGAATATTAACGACCGAAAGTCAGGTTCATCGTATGATTCACATGTAATAAGCGTAACTAAAAAAGAATACGAAGAGAAAACGACGTTCGTAGTAAAATATTACATCACAAGAAATAAACATAAGTTCAAAGAGGGCTCGTTAGAGATAGACATTAAAACAGCATCAGGTTTGTTCGGCGATAGCAAGAATAAAATCACCATTGCTCAATTAAAGTCGCCAATTACAACTTACGCTAAAGGTATTAGTGCAAATAAGATATATATCAATATCGCAGACAACGAAGTTACTATTGGCAATCTACTTCGAGTTAAAGATATAGAATTCGCAAAGAAATTATTAACATCACGCAAGATTACTGATGACGAAGTTAAACAATATATTGTATTAGCAAACTTCTATAAAAGAGATTCAGATAAGACTGCTTACGTAAAAGATCAAAACGAAGAGCGGTTAAAAGAACTTGGTAAGGCATCACCTGAAAATGTATTGAACGAAATCAAACAGATAAAAGTCGACAAAAGAGTATTCGATAAAATGAGAATACTGCTTAAACAAGAAAATATGCCAGAACGCCTTAATGGTGAATTTATAGATAACCTGTTAAAAATCTATGAAAATAAACTTAATAAGACTACACCGATGGATATAGAGTTTACCGAGTTGGAGACTAAATTGATTCGTGGACTGCGACATGAAAACCGTCGCAAAACAATGAAACAGGCTTTAACAAGTAATCTCTCACAAAAGGGTGATTTGTCTGCAGCTGTTGTTAATACTCAAATCAAAAAGATTTTATCAGGTATAAATAAAGATGCCTTAAGTGGCGACATCCAACAACTACAAGATACTACACCACTATCAAGTGCAATCCAAAGTAGTAAGATATATTTCCTCGACAACAAGACTAACGAGAAAGCTCTAATGAGTATGGATAATATGATGGGTATTATTGACCCAGTCCATACACACGAGGCTAAAGCTAACCTTGATAATAAGTTAACTAATGCAGTTAAGATAGTTAATTCAGAAATGATGATTAAAGTCTATAATAAAAAATTCACCGAAGTGTATCTAACTGTAGGTGAATATATGACAACTCCGATAATGGCTTACGAACATATCGACTATAGACGCAAAGAGATTAAACGAAATCCAGAAGACGCTTACAACTGCTACCTCTACGGTGAGTATGTAGTGCGTAAACTTAAAGATATTGAATACTTGAGACATATGGACTCAATGGTTTCTAAATCAACGCAAATGATACCGTTCCTAAATAAGACTTATGTAGGACGAGGTATGTATGGTGCAATACAGTTGGGACAAGCAGTGCCAACACAAGGATGCGATAAAACTATTATCTCCACAGGAAATGATACAAAATTATATAACGAGACTATGTCGCATATCATAGCACCATCCGATGGTAAAGTCATTGACTACAGAGACGGTATAGCTGTAATACAAGATAACAACGGCAAAAGACATAATGTCGAAGTAGAAGAATTCAAAGAGACTATGAACCATAGCTTTAATAAATATATCCCTAACTTTAGAGTTGGACAACAAGTTTCTAAAGGCGATATTATGTTTTATATGAACACCTTTAAGAAGGACGGTTCGTTAGCTTTAACTACACCTGCCCTCGTAATGCTTGGAACTTATTACTCGATGGAAAATAACGACAGCTCCGTTGTAAGTGAATCATTCGCCAAGAAACTTATGTGCGAAGAACAAGATATAATCGATATACCACTCAAAAAAGATAAGTTCAAATTCAAGATAAATGAATTCACCCAAAACGTGTTTGAAAAGATAGGACTACCAAAAGTTGGCTCGATAGTTAGACACAACGAAGAGCTATTCTCTTTAGGTGTTATACCAGATACAGACGAAGCAAAGATATACGAGAAGTTGCGAAAACAACCTTTGATTAAGACTAAAACATATTACGTCCCTTTTGAAATCTATGAGGGCACTATTACTAAAATCGAAGTGATAAATAATACAGAAAAAGAGTATGCAGGTGAATATACCAAAGAGCTACAAGATTTAGATAGAGAGTGCTTCAAGATTAAACGAGAACTTGATAAAAACTTCAAACCAAATAGATCAGAGTTTGAAGATAACAAGAACGTAGATTATATCATCCGCATATATATAAAGTTCTTAAGAAACCTTACTGTGGGTGCAAAGTTAAGTTTGTTGAACGGTAATAAAAGCACGATAAGTAATATACTACCAGACGATAAAATGCCAAAGCTACAAGACGGACGAATAGTAGATGTTATAATATCACCTCTATCAGAAGTTCCTCGTATGCTCGGTTCTGAACCTTATTTATTATACTTGGGTAAATTGGCATTCCATTTGTATGATAGACTTGCGAAGAATAAAGTTACTCAAGGTGTGTTACAAGCATTAGAAATGTTGTTCCCAAATGAAACAAAAATCGAACCGCAGAAGATATTAAAAAAGTATGGTAATAATGGCTACTTGAGATTTACATTTATGCCATACGATACCGAACTTAATATGGACTATATAAATAAACTATTTGAATTGTGTCACATTAAACAGAAAGAAGATAAAGTATATGACCCTATCGGTAAGAACTATATACGAGGTGCTGTAGACGTCGGCTACTTGGATATAATGTTATTGCACATAATGGCAGCTAAAAAGTTCAAAGTTACGCCAACTGTATTATATACTAATACTACTCAAGGTTACGGTAGCTTACGTAAGATTAAAGATGTCGCCAACAATAAGTATGAGAATACTGCAGAGACAGGACAGTCATTATCTGAAACAAGAATAGCATTAGAAGGACACGGAGCAACAGAAGAGTTCAAGTCTATGTTGCGAGCTCGTAATATAGACCCGTCTATAGATATAGGTGCATCTTTCGACCAATTACTAATAAGGTTGCAGACATCATGAAGACATTAGGACAAGTATTAAGAAACTATAGCTATATTTCTTCTTTCAAGGGTAAAGAAGTAGAGTTTCTCATTGATTCGTATGAAGAAGAGATAGAAGAGCTTTTGGATGCAATAAATAATGAAAATAGTTATGTGGTTAAAAAGATACTACAACCTTATATACCAGCTTTGATTAAATATATTGGCAAAAAACAACTTAAGGTTAAGTTAGAAGATAATAGAACTGTAACTATACCAATTATAATACACAACGATTTTAAATTGCCTCAACCAGCAGCAATGTGTGAGTCACGATACGACCCTAAAACATTAAAGTTCAAATATATTCATAGCATTAATATATATCCAGTTATTTTAACATATCCAACAAGGATAATAGATACTATATTTGCACACGAGATAGCACATGCAATGCGATACTTGGAAGGTAGAGATAATTATAACACAGCATCTGTCCATGCAGAATTCTGGGCAGATAGAGAGCTTAAAAAATACCTTATATTAGTTAATCCAAAATATCACAGCAAGAAAGAAAGGTTGATCTCTATCAGTTTAATGCACCAGATGATAAAGAATAGAAAACAACATGCAGGAATATGGACGCCGTTAGGACAATTTTGGGATAGATTACGCCCATTCTTTTAATATACTAAAATATTTGGTATTATGATGGAAAACGAATTAAAGAAAAATATTACTAAAGGTGTCGGCAAAGGCAAATTTGGGTATGGGTTATACACCAAAGATAAGTCTGGTTTGGATTTCACTGCTGATACTAAAAAAAAACTTGCTAAAGAGAGGGAGGCTTTCTTGAAAGGACAACACAAATTCGGACAGTTTTCTAATTACTTCACCGAGGCAAGTAGAGTAGTAATGTTTAGGATGCAACTGGGCAATAAACTTACTGAACACCCAGAGCAGTATCCACCTGAATTCCATAAAGAACTAGTAGACCTTGATAAAAAATATATGAAGGGCAAAGATCCTATAAAAGGATTGAACGAATTACCAGAAGGCGAAATAAGGAGAGCTTACATGGATTATAAAGCTTTTTATCTCAAAGTTGAAGACTACAACAAAAATAAGAACTTTAATGCAATGGTTGATAGATTCAAAGACTCACTTGCTGACCCAAGCAAATTTATAGACGAGAACGAATCAGCTTTGTCAAATATGATAGACAACGGCAAGCACGCAGATAAATGGGCAAAGGTAGTTGATTGGGTTGAAACCCATAGAGCACAATGTAGAGTAATACTCGCAGCTTTGGCTGGTGTAATCGTTGCAATCAACGTGTGGTCTAAACTTAAATACGGACGCAATGCTATTTATGTTGCATTCAAAAAATTCTCTGATTGGCACGTAGCTAAAAATACACTCAACCAAGCTACTGCAGGAACGCCTTTGGCTGATTTATCAGAAGAGATTGACAACGATATGGCAAATGCGAAAACACCTGAAGACTATGAAGCTGTTACAGATAAGATTAAAGAGCTCATCCAAGTTATAAAGAAAAACCAACACTTTAGTAATCCTTTATCTAAACTCTTTAGCCTTGATTACATAGAATACGAACCTAAATTCTTTAGCGTTGACTTTTTTGTTAAATACCACAACGAAATAGACTTCTCTTTGATCGAGAAAAGAGACGAAGTATTAAACTCCTTAAGATTAGTATTCAAAGAGATGCCTAAAGATAATCCTCAACTCGACCAAATATTTATGGGCATACAATATAAATACTTGAAAGAGAAACTTGGAACTTATGACATAGAAGCATTGAAACCTAAAGTGCAAGATTTATCCGAAGAAGAATTGGAATCTTGTAATCAAGCATTAAGACTTTTATTGAAAGATATTAGAACTTATAACAAAGATCCTAAACCTCAAATATCTAACAACCGCAGATTGCCAGATGACGACTTGAATAAAGCAGAAAGATTACTTAGAGACATCGGTAAGAACGCACATAAGGCTATAGCCCCTGTAGGTGCAGGACTTGGACTCATGCTAACCATGAAGAATTTAAGAGGGAGAGGTAAACACTAATGATTTTAATAAGCGACGGTATAAATTTATATAATGCAGGTTACTTGCTAGTTATCAAAAAACATGTGAGCGATACCTTTTCAGTTTCGTTTTACTTTGAACAATCTATCTATGTAAGATTCTGGTTCAATAGCGAAAACGACTTAAATAATGCAATGACTAAAATCGAAGATACTTTAGTTAACAGTAAGAAAGCTACGATAAGTAAAGATTATTTGAACGCAAGCAAAGTATCAACTAACAACTAATGTAGGTGCACAATGAAAGGTATAAATGGAGAGGATATAGTAATACTCGAAGATGTTACACCTGTTAACTCTTATCAGAATACTATTAAGAAAGCAGAACAAAATAAAATATTCGAGAAACCTGTAGACGAAGAATTCAAAAGAGTAGTATACGTTTCTATGCTACACCAATATCCACCAATCAAAGTATTCGACATGGAAGAATACCAAACGACACACGGAATGTATGGCTTTAGACCTAAACAAGATGGACTCGAATTAGAATATATAGACAATGGCTATAACGAAGTTTTAGTAACCTCTTTAAATTATATTATCGAAGTTATCCGAACTACCTACTTCAGAATCTCTGAAGATCTATTCAGTCTTTTTGGAGTAGATAGTGAAGATAGCAGTGTAAGAAGAACCTACGGCGTTAACGAATCAATGAAAACCTTTTTGTTCTTGTTGAGAGACGCTTTAACTTATTACTCGTCTTTTGACGGACGAATATTAACCACAAGAATAGAATGGTTGAAGAACGAAGGAAATGCATCATACTACAATAACCAAAACCTTCAAGGTATGTGTCAATTCAAGTTCGTTCCTAATTTCGTTCAATGGTTAAGGTGCGAAGAAGGAATAGACCATACGAGAATAATATTACCGTTTAAGGCTATAGTATCGCAAGAGGCTCTACCAAATTATGCTAACTCTTCAAGGTTCGCACAAAATGTTACATCTCAAACATTCTATAGCTATCTTAACTTTGGTAACCTTAACTATGTATGCGAATATCCTTTTATATACAGTTTAGACCCAGACGGCAGATTCAGTGAAGCCTCTGCTGTATTCGAGCTTAAAAATCCTTCTATGTTTATTAAGGTTTTAGCTTTATATATAGCAAAGTATGTTAAGAGAAACTTGGAAGTAATACAGCTACCTGGCACATTAGTAAGCTACAACTTTGACACTGTAATAAGCGATTTACAGGACGAAGTTGACAACTATCGTAAAGTCGGACAAGCAATACATATCTCTAATATGTGGAATCCTTATTCTAAAACTAAATAGTTGATTTTTTTTTTTTTGTTTTAGAATTACATAAAAATAAAAGAGCTTCGCCTTACGGCGAGCTTAAATTAAAGAAAAGGACACTATTATGAGAATAGCATATGGCACTGAATCATCACTAACAGTTAAATCATTTCCACTTAAGCAATACGACTTATTTAACGCTACAGTTGATACTATAGATCAATACTTTGACAAAGAAGTATACAAACAATTGTTAGCGATTGGTAATGATAAGATATTACACTTAACTGTTGCTAACTTAACTTACACTGCAACCTGTTACAACATTTATTATGTAACTAAAGGTGCAAATGATACGCATATACCAAATGCTGATATTGGTGATAATTTAACTGTATTAGATTTAAGTATAGACTGTTTCGTGCAACGCTGTGATATGAATATATATTACAATACTACCAAAGATAGATTTGAACAAGTATTTAAGAAACACCCTAACAAAGAACTATGTGTTCCTGTAGATTGGTCTTTACTTCAAACCAATAATGGCACTGCGATTACTGATACAATGATAACGAAAGCAAACTTCGATTTGATTTGGGATACATTAAGAAACGGAGTTGATAATATAAACATAAGTTTTAGAGTATCAGGTTGGGGTAGATGTAATCCTCTATATATTTGGGCGTGCGAACAAGATGGTTGGAGAAAACTACAATTCTTAGCATCAGAACCTATTGGTGACGGCACTAACTTTATAGGCACATTAGGTTTAGCTTACTACGAAATTAAGTATAATATAGCAAGTGGTGCTTGGGCTAATATAGTTAAGAAATCCATTACACCTGTTATGTCGCAAGCTGAATACAATGCTTTACAGCCTAAAGATGCTAATGTAATATACTACACAGTATAGCCCTTGACTTTTTTAAAAAAATATATATCTTATCTTATATGGATATTTATGGCGAAAATACGGTTTACTTATCTCACGATGGCGTGAGATTGTATTCCTACTTTGAATATATATTAGATATTATTGTAACTAATTTAAGTTGTTACTCAGATGATTTTTTTAGAAACGAGTATGGTTTCGGCGTTTCTAATTTTAATATACACGACACTACATCAGTGAGAGGTGCAATCGAAAAGATAATTAAAGATAGAGTGCCAGAAAGTATAACAGTTAATAATGTATCAATAGACGAAAATAAAATCACTGTTGCTTTAAAAGGCTCTTTCGGATTGGAACAGGCATCATTGGTGATAGACGATGAAAGCAAGAAAAGTTTTAGAGTGGAATACCTTAAATGATAGATTTAGAGACATTAAAAAAACAAAACTTTGCGTTAACTAAAGAACCGCAAAAAGAAAAAGAGTATATTATATCATTTTTCGCATCATATCAAAAACTTAATCAGAAACCTGTGATTTCAGAAGATACAATAGTATGTAAGTTAGAGAACACAGAAAACGCCAAAGACTTCCTAACATTAGTGAAAAAGTATATACTCAAAGAGAAGTTTAAAGATGTCAACCTTGCAAATTTGAAGAAATTGATTATCTTTAACATACATGAGTATTAAAGATTATTGGTGAAACAAACAGTATTTGGTGAAAATATTTAGTGGCGAAAAAATTTGGGAGTATCGTCGCCAAATATTTCAAAAAGACTGTAATAAAGTGAAGATTTATACTGCTATGCCTATAGTGGGATAGTAAGTGATACACTAATCAGTATAGTCCCCACAGAATTACAGATACATTTAGAGGTAATATGAGCAAAATCAGTATTATTGTCGGTGTAGCCATAACGGTTGGCATCTCATTTCTCGGCGCAAAAGGTATAGAAAAACTATACGCTATAGTTAAAAAAGAATGGGATAAAAGGAAAAAGTGAAAAAATGAAAATATTGTCTATAATAATAATATTAATGTTTTGTGTAATAGTGATTGTATTACATTATCATAATCGGAAAATTAGAGATTTACATGTAGAAATATGTAAACTGCAAGATACAATAAACTCAACTAATACAAATATACGAGACATACATACAAAGATGGAACAGATGAGAAAAGACATCGAGTTTTTGAAAGGAAAGATACATAGTTTATGTGACGATGATTAACTTTTTGTAAACTTTGTCGAATATATTAAATGCGTTATTTGTTTATTATATTTTTGCTATGTTCGTGCTCTTATGAGGCATCCAATCCTGTGATGCCTCTGAGAGACTACACATTAAATACTGGCAAAACATTTTACATAATGGGTAACGCTTCAGTCGAAGAAATCATCAATGTCATAAATAAAAATTATCACAGCAGAGGACAATACAAAGTCATTCCTGTAGATGGCGGACAAGAATTACTTAAAAAGATTGCTGAAGCTATCACTTATTTTAGTTGGGTTGATTTAGATTTAAAGAATGTATGTTCTAATGTAACAAGTATAACAACTGGTTTGTTTAAAGATAAAAATATTCGGTCTGTAATATTACCAGATTGTATAAATACTATAGAAGAAGAAGCATTTGCAAATTGTAAACAACTAAATAATATACGTTTTTCTAATACAAATGCTACTACTATACATGCTAATGCTTTTGCTAATGATACAGTTTTACAAACCATTATATTAAATGCAAATGAAATTAAAGATAATGCTTTTCAAAATGCAAAAATTAAAAACCTTATTATTGAAAATGCTACTACTATACATGCTAATGCTTTTGCTAATCTAACTGTAGATAATTTGCAATATAATAGCAAAGATAGGTTTACATTTTCAGTGCATACTAATATATCAACTAACTTATATTTGCCTAATGTATCAAATATAAATCAACAAGGATGGAATGATATATCTAATTTTTTTACTAATGTTTTTTTTAACCAATCTCTCTAATTGTGTTTTACTGCATATATGATATAATAGTCCTCATGAAAATGTCGTTTTATAAAATACATAACCCTACATCTAGTGGGTTAGGTGGCGCTACAATAAGTCAGCTCAAATATGTAAAGCTAGAATACGATAGAGCTTTTCTTGCTATACAGAATCTCATCGATTTCAAAATAACAAGAACGGATAAAAAGAAAAAGTGGGAATGGATTTATTGGGCTAAAATACCGTCCGAAAGAATACCAGAAGTCTACTACGACTACGTAGGAACACTTCTTATGGACAAAGAAGATACGAACTTTAAAGATAATACTACACTTAAACTTTGGAGTAATGTTCCAAGTTTCACATATAACTATACATACGTTTTAAATAAAGATGGACTTATACCTGATTGGTTGATACCGAAATGTTCCCGTAAGGCGTTGACTGACAAACCTGAAATCCGCAACCCTTTAGAAGTTTGGCACTTAGAGAAATACGCCGTATTATTTAGACGATATATATTTACTAAAGGATACTTAAACATCAAATATATATTGCAAGATATGGACGAGAACCTTACACCTGACGATATACTTAATGCTGTTATGACGCAGGACGAGAAGGTGGCGCAAGCCTCTAAACGCAAGATGAAAGAGGGTGGGGACAAAATAACCAAGAAAACGGATAGTATGGAATTATGGTAGAAGAACAAGACCAAGCTCAACATTATATGCAACTGTGCGTTATTCATCCTAAAGACTTTGATAAAATTAGTCAAGCTAATATATCAGATATAGGTTTCCACTTTATGGATACACCTGAATATCCAATTATAGATATAACACCGACAAGCTCAAGAAAGAGACTTAGTATACAAAGAGAGCGTTTCACTTTAGATAACGAGGTTGCTATTACGGTGCAACGACAGTATATGTTTTTGCACACGAGATTCGATTTAAATAACGAATGGTTTTTAGAACTATTAAATGAGTTTGAGAAAGACTACCGTTACATTCTATTCTTTCAATACAAGAAGCATAAGTTAAAATTATCTGCACCCGATGATGAGTTCTCTAAATCTGCTGTTGATTGTTTAGCTCGATATGTTGAGTTCAAGAATCAGAACAAGAAACCATTTAGTTTAGAGAGTATTTATTTCGTTCAAATATCAAGCATTATCGAATAACGTCGACATCGTATTTAGTCTTTTCTGTATATTGACTAGCCATTTCATCTACGAACTTTTGAGCTTTCTCTTCTTGCTTCTTCCAATACTCTTTTTCTTTTTCTAATTGGTCGAGGCGTCCTTCTATATCTTTGCGTGATATGTTAGGATTGTGTTTTTGCAAGGCTGCTATAATTTTCTCTTTCTCGTTCAATGAATTCTTCTCTAATTGACGTAGTGCTTGATTGTTGCTCTCCACCTGTTGCTTTTCGAGCAGCCTCGTATAAGGCAGATGCGTTTCTATTATGAAGCGAAACGGCAGGTGGAGTATATCCTGCCCCCAGTTCTTTAGAAAACTCATAGAGATACGGTGTAACTCTTTCGCTGTTAATAAGCTGTAGCCGAAGAACATCCGTAATTAGAAACGTTACGTCTAAAACGGATGGTGCTCCTTCACAGTCACAGAATTTTCCAATTAAAACAGGAGGGACGAGCAATTCATTGAATATGCGTTCCAACTTCATAGCATCGCCCCCAGTAGCAATATTAAACAAATCTTTAAGGTTATTGTATGAATTCTCTAATGATTTCGTTGAGTTTTCCTCTTGCTTGGTTAAAGCTAAAGATAATAACAACATCTTAATCGCAATGTTATAATCTAACGCAGATGCTTCAGGTAAACTAGCAAAGTATCGTATTGCGTCTCTAAAATCTTTAATAAGAGGCATAGTAAATTTGTATATCATTATTTCTTCGTTGTTATCAAATTGAATATAATCACGCCATTTCATCTTGCCTTCAACAATAAGGTTATTCATTTTAAGAACGGTTAATTGTTGTAGATTGAACGGTATCTTATCATGTTTCTTTTTACAAACAGGACATACTACATTCGTGAAATAGTATGGTTGAGCTACATAATCTTGTTTTTCTAATTTTGATGCCTCTTCGTTTCGCACATCTCCTACAACGTCGAAACCTGTTACAGAAGCCGTGTTTAACATAATTGCAAATAAGTCTGTTACAGGAAAGTTTAATGCACCTGCAGGAACGAGATAATCTATTTCTACACCCAACTTTTCTATTTGAGATTTAGCTTTAGATTTCTCTACTTCGTATTGCATAACTTTCATATAACTTAACCCCTCGATTTCTATAAAGAAATTTTTAGGGTTATAGTTTTCAACACCGGGGTTAACCAAACCGCCTGATGGTAATGTTGTAACAGGAATTTTTATTTTCGTCGTTTCCAATTATCGCCTCTCTTACAATAGTCCTTAAATTCTTCGTTAGAAGATTCTACATAATATTCAAATCTTTCCCAGAATTTCGCTACACCAACGATGTAATATGTTGATACAGCCTCGCTCTTATCACATTGTTTAAGAGCACATTCAAATGTATTAACAAACACCAAAAAAGTCAAGTATATTACTGTGCCAAATGTAGTAGTAATAATAAACCCAATCAACGCTAATTCTCTTAAAATCATCCATAAAGTTTTCATTTAATATCCCCTTTTTTTTTATTTTATTATCGACAACTTTTTGAAATAGTTAATCAACCTTTGACGTTTAAGAGACGGTAAATAATTATGTGAAAATGCATAAAACTTCAAAGGATCGGGCATCGAAGATACAAACTCATTATCTAACTTGAAATCGTTTTGTAATAACGAAAACCAAAATGAATATATATCCTCTAACCTGTCTAATGTTATTTTAGTGAATGGCGATTTGATTTTAATGTTTTCTAATAACAAATCCCTATCTAATAAATCTTCATTCGATTTAGGCGGACGTATCGTAGTAACATTGTTGTTGTCTAAAGAGATAATACCAACATTACCAAAACCAATATGATCCATATATTGTTCTACTATTGGAACTTTATAATCGCTAACGAATACTGATACATATTGGAATAGTTTGCAATACATTGGTAGTTGGTTATCTAAACGTTGGAATGTATCGAAGTCTGATTTTATCTCTATTGCGTGTAATTCATCGTTTGAGATTATAAGTAAATCGAGTATGTTGTGGATTATGTTATTTGAGTATAGTTCTACTTCGTTGAGCAGTATTTTCTTTTCTCGCATTATATCGTTGTAGAATAGTCTTAACATTTCGTTCTTGTAAACATACTCATATCTTGTATCGCTTAATACTTTGTTGTATATATTTTTCCACAGTTGTATTGGGTGCTCATCAAAGTTAGTGAAGTTAAGTTGTTTAAGGTAATTTAGAAAGTCGCCTCTATTCTTTTTAATAGACGAGAATATAAGTGTAGTCCCAAAGAGTTTCTTATATGATTTTATAGATGCCATTACAGATTCCTCATGAATTCACTTATCTTGTCTATGCACTTTGCTATATTAACTTTAGGCTCGCTATTAAACCACGAAGACTTAAAAAACTCGTTTAATACCATAAGGTTCTCTATTGTAGCTATACCTCGTAATGCTCGTTCAACATCAACCTCTGTAACGTAAATGTCTACATGGAAACCAAAGACATAATCGTGTATGCTAAAGATAATAGTAATCGGCGGATCAAATTTAAAATATTGCATACCGTTAAAGAAATGTTTATTAACGCCTGTTTTTTTGAGTTCATCTATAACACTATACATTGATAATCTGTCGAAATGAAATAAGTAGGTGATATTATTTTCATCAACATAATAAAAATCGTCCCCTTTATTAACTCGTATAAGTCCTTTTTGAGGATCGCCTGTAATCTCATCACAGAAACGATTTTGATGTTCGTGTAAATAATCTATTAAAGTTTCATTTTCTTTAATCATTATCTTTGCATCCAAGCATTAATGAATTCTATTATATTTGTATTTACCATTTGGGTATTACATTTAGGTGATTCAACCTTAACATACCTTTGGAAAAATTCATCCAAAATCAACTCGTTTTCGTATAACACCCATTCAAAATCTCTGAATTGATCAGGACTAGCTACAGTGAGCATTACCTTCATGCCTTGATCCAAATCAGAGTTGTATATGTCAAAAATTATAGTAGCATCTGTTCGACATAACAAGTATTTGCTAATGTTAAGATTTTTAAAGAAATAAGGATTGACACAACATTGTATAATATCATCTTTATATAAACTAAAAAGTGAAAATAATTGAGTAATACGATCTGTTCCCTCTTCTAAATTTGTGTTGAAGTGAAAGTAAAAATAAAACATACCGCAATTATATGCAAAATTTGTATCTTCATATATAATTATATCATCCATATTAATCTTTTTGTAACCTGTTATATCAGACATAAAGTTAACATATGGTATCAACTCGTAATGTTTCAAATTCTCATAAGTTTGTATCATAAAAAACGCCGATGCGACTTTATGGACATTCTTTAACTTGTATATAATTGTTGGGGGCCGCATCGGTATTTTATTATCGACAAAATAACGATAAAATTAAATAAAAAAGGGCGAGTCTCCCCGCCCTAAAGAGAGGATGTGAATATTTTAGTAGTTAGATATTTTTACGATTTATAGATGTAATATCGTTATTGAGTAGTGGTTCGGTGGCTTTGGCATCTTCAAAGTAGAGCCTATTGATGATTGATTTTTTGCGTTTGAGTATATCTTCCTTGCTTAAAGGAAAAGGGCATTTTTCGTATTCGTAATTCTGACTATGGAATACGCTTTCTATTTTATCTAAAAGTTCTTGCATCTCTGTTTCAGAGAGCTGTGTATCGTCTGGTAAAGTATTAAGAAACGGTAATGTAAAAAGGACTAAACCTCTACAATTAGTAGCTCGTCCTTTAGCCCATCTCTTTATATATTTAATTGGGTTCTCTTCTCTATCTTTTAAGTCGAAAACATCATTAATAAAAACAGTCTCGTAATCTTTATTTGCTATTCGTCCTTGAGCGAATACGTGTCTTATTAATGATATGATTTGGTCATAAGTGCCGTCTACAAAAGGCGGATGATTGAATCTAATTCTGTTATTTGGTAACTTTCGCATATTATCCTCTCTATTTATATTATACAATAATCAGCAAATAAATCAATTAGTCTTTATAATATAGAACTTACTGTCGTCCTTCTGTGCTGCGTTATATTGATCTTCCGTCCAAATGATAGTGTTAGTATCAGGGTTAACAGCAAAGTTAGCCTTGAATGTTTCGTAATCAGTTTTCAACGCTTGGAAATCAGTTTCGTTAGCTTTCGTATCTATCTTCGTATTTAAAGCAGTATTGTTATTAGTATATTGAGTATAGAAGTTGTTTATCTTATCAACTATCGCAGCCCCTGTTATACCTGCATTAATAGTATTAAGGTCGCCCAACTCTCTATCTAATTCATTAATGGCGTTAACCAAATTATCTTTAGTCGCAGTGGTTAAAGATGCAATTGTTCCCAAGAATGTATTGACTTGGTTGAAAGTATCTTTAACTGTCGTTCTTCTAATCTGTCCATCTATCTGTTGATAGTTACCTAACATCTCATCTAATTTGTTTAATGAATCTACTATGTTAGCTTGTTTATTAGGTGCATTCGTTGGGAATAAGTTAGCAACAACACCCATTAACTCATTTATCTTATTAAGTGTAGCTACAAATGTATTTTGTTTAATCTGTCCGTTAACTGAAGTGAATAGTCCTATCATCTCATCTAACTTGTTGATTGATGCTACGATATTTGGTTGACGATTAACTGTATTAGTAGCACAAATAGTATTAACCACACCCATTAACTCATTTATCTTATTAAGTGTTGCCACGATTGTAGCTTGTTTTATCTGTGCATTAATAGTATTAAGGTCACCCAACTCTCTATCTAATTCATTAATGGCGTTAA
>CAYRYT010000008.1:24418-26925 GCA_964428625.1 uncultured Oscillospiraceae bacterium
TTATTAAGCGTATTATTAAGCGTATTATTAAGCGTATTATAATTGTCATATAACCATTTCATTGTTGTTGGTAATATATTTGCACCAACTAATGCTTTCATATTATTTACTAGTATGTTATATTCCGACGCATAGCCCCATTGGTTGGGTTGCACTTCTTTTGGATCTACGTATGCCATGTTTACTCCTTAAAATAATTTAATATCATATCCTTCTTCTTTTGCCACTTGTTCAAAGAATACATCATCATAATCTTGTTTCGTAATAAACTTAGCGAATTCAAACTGCACTAATATTTTAACTACTAATGGCACTCCCTGTTTCGAATTACATGATGTAACAGTATCTATATGTGGCCAATCATAAAAATGTTTCATACATGCTGTTTTAGCATAACTTGATTTATAATCATCGCTGGTTAATACTCGCATCCTTGATTGCACTATAGTCACGTTAGTTGGTATCAATTCTCTTATTTTCGTTCCTGCAACTTGAAGTCCAAAAGTTCCTTGTATACTTTTAGTATCAAATCCCATAGCAGGATTTACGTAACCATTTGGCGCATACTCATACATCCACGATGACGCTGTCTCGATTTGTTTATCTTTCTCAGTTTGTTTACTATTATCTTCACTAATTGTATCACCGTCTGCCTTACCAGTAACTTTAGGTAAAAGATAGTCCAATAACTTTCGAGCTTTTGTCAAATGAGTATTCTTAAAATCTGATGCCACGAATGTAAACTCTAATGGTGGTATATTAATTGTAGTATCGCTACCACCATAATTCTTGAATGCAGAAGATGCATTGATTATTTTACGTCTTGCTTTACGCATCATCAAATTTATCTTACGCAGATCACTCTCAGACATCTTATTTTGTCCAGTAAACAGACCTTGTAATTCGTCTGCTGCTTGCTTACTATTTTTAATAAGTTCAGCTACTGCGTTGTTTACAGATTGCATACCTTCTTTGATACCGATTTTAAATGCGTCAATAATATTACCACCTTGTTCCCATCGCATTGCGGTTTGCATACTAACAGGCTCGGTAATAAATGTGCGAGCTATTTCCTTGTAGTTATTTTCATATGCGTTACTTGAAATCCATACATCAAATGTTGACTTGTTAGGATCTTCAAAGTCATACGATGCATCCGAATTTACTTTTGCATATAGTATAGCTACATTATCGTATTTACCTGATTTACGTAACTCATCTTCGTAGAAGCCGTCTATCTTATGTGTTGCTGCTGTCAAGTATGGCATAACTATCCTTTACACAAGTAAACTATCTAACCTGTATGATAAAGTCCTGTGTGGTAGATTTATCATATTAATGAACGCTTGGTTATCAAACGGACAAACGCCGTCCTTGTCATTAAAATACTCGTATAGACAATTAACTACTTTATTTTTGTTGCCTAAGTAATATAACTCTATCTTATTAATTGTTAGCCCCGAATCGATAAAAGAGTTATCTCTAATCGATTTAATGTGAGCTGGCACACCTGCAACCACGATACAATCTGGTTTAGTAACCTTGTTATTTATAGAAAATAGCAGGGTGTCGAGGTATTCTAGCCCGTCATCTTTTATTGTTTTTATATATACGGTGTTACTATTTTTATAGTAGTAGATTTCTAATATATTACCGTCAGTATGAATAGCGTAAAAATTTGTCATTACTGCCTCCAATGTATTTTAATATAACATAATCTTATTTTAATATCAACATTTTTATCTATAATATTATCTATGAATATTCAGATATTCTGCTATTTTTATAAAAATACTTAAGTAAGGATAACATGTTATGTTAGAAGAAAATTTCGCAAAAAAGACAGTTGCACTAGCTTCAGTAGACGCACAAGGTAACGCTACAAAATGGAAACCTACAGGACTTGCTAGTATTGGAGCTGGTATTGGAGCAATAACTGAAGTTGCTCGTTTGAGAGATAAAATAAATAAAGAATGGAATAGAAAATGTCACGAGGCAGATATGAGAGGATTACCTCATCCGCCTAAACCTGACACATCCACTAAAACAATTATGGCATTATTAAAAGGCTCTATTAAAGGAGCAATCGGTGGAACTGTTGTAGGTATGCTACCTGTAGTTGGTAAAGGACTTAAAGACGCCACTGCTTCAGTAACTGGTGGACTTAACAAATTAACTACTAATACTGTAACTGGTGGTAAACCAATAATGAATTTCTCATACCTTAATACTTTTATGCCAACCGAAGATTTTTCAGATAAACATTATTATACTTTAGAATATTTGACTGATCAAGATTTTGCAGATGTTAACCTTAATAACTTAGATATTGGAGATATAACTATCAACGATTTCCTTAAAGTATTTTGTCAAATGGCAGATATGGGTAGAAGAAACTTCACTAAAGCAGAATTGAATCAATACTTCAGTAAATCTAATACACCTGTAAAAAGAAAATCTCACTCAGAACTAGAGCTTTCTGAAGCAGAAGATAAAATGAGAGCTGT
>CAYRYT010000009.1:0-26828 GCA_964428625.1 uncultured Oscillospiraceae bacterium
TGAAAACCGCTGCCCTGAATCTCATCCATCATGCCCAGCAGGTGGGGGAGGAGCTGGATATTCCCGGCCTCTGCGCCGCCTTTACCGCGGCGGTCTCCGATACCCTGGTGCCCCGGGCGGACCTGGCCCTGAAGCAGACCGGCTGCAGGAAGCTGGCCGTTGCCGGCGGCGTTGCAGCCAATTCCCGGATCCGCCGGGATCTGACCGCCATGGCCGAGAAAATGGGCGTACAGATGTATATGCCGCCGCTGAGCCTCTGCGGAGACAACGGCGCCATGATCGGCTCCCAGGCCTATTATGAGTATCTGGCCGGGAATGTTGCGGACATGGGCCTGAATGCCTATGCCACCAAATCCATTTTGGGCGAGGCTCTGTGACAAGAAAACCCCCGGTTTTGCCACTGGAATGTGGCAAAACCGGGGGTTTTGAGATGGAAATGGATTAGCCGTTCCGGGCTTCCGTCAGCGCCTTGGCCAGCTGATCGGGGCAGGAGGTGGGACGGCCGTTGCAGCTGATGCCCTGGATCTTGGCGATGACATCCTCTGCCTTCATGCCTTCCACCAGTGCGCCGATGCCCTGGAGGTTGCCGTTGCAGCCGCCGATGAAGCGGACATTCTTCACAATGCCGTCTTCTATATCGAAAATGATCTCCCGGGAGCAGGTCCCGCTGGTCTTGTAATGATGTTCCATGGTGTCTTATCCTTTCATTTCACAAGTTAAGTCTTCTGTTGTCCCGCCAACCAGCCGGATCAGCGGCTCGGGAGGCAGGATCATCTGATGTCCCCGCTCCCCGGCGGAGACGGCGATTTCCGGCCAGTTCAGGGCCGATGCGTCAAAGTGGGTGGGGTAACGCTTTTTCATCCCCACGGGGGAGCAGCCGCCCCGAATGTAGCCGGTCAGACCCGGCAGCTCCCGGACGGCGACCAGCTCCATGCTTTTGTCCCCCACAGCTTTCGCGGCCTTTTTCAGATCCAGCTCCCGGCACACCGGGATGCAGAAAATGTGAATGCCAGTTTTGCTGCCCCGGGCGACCAGGGTCTTGAACACCTGCTCCGGGGGAAAGCCCATGGCCCGGGCGGCATGGAGCCCGCTGAGATCCTGCTCGTCATAGTCATAAAAGGATTCCCGGCAGGGGATCCGGGCCTGCTGGACCAGACGAACTGCGTTTGTTTTCGTTGCCATTGTATCACCGCCCCTATTATACGACACTTTTTCCCTCCACGCAAGTGTGAATTATTGCCTCCCATCGGGTTATCCTAGGAAAAAAGGAGGATGGCTATGGAAACCAATCATGATTCCGAGGCAAAGACGGAGGCACGGCACCAGCTGATGGAGCTGGGAACGGATCTGACCAAGAGCAAGAAGGGGAATATCTATACCCTGACCATCATCGGCCAGGTGGAGGGCCACCAGCTGGCACCGGAGACAGCGAAAACGACCAAATACGAGCATATTCTCCCCTTGCTAGCGGGGATCGAGGAGAGTGACGACATCGACGGTCTTTTGCTGCTGCTCAATACTGTGGGCGGAGATATTGAGGCAGGGCTTGCCATTGCGGAGATGATCGCCGGGATGCGCAAGCCCACGGTATCCCTGGTGCTGGGGGGCGGCCATTCCATCGGGATCCCCCTGGCGGTGTGTACCAAGCGCAGCTTCATCACCCCCACCGCTTCCATGACTGTCCATCCCGTGCGTATGACGGGTCTGGTGGTGGGCGCACCCCAGACCTACCGGTATTTCCAGCGGGTGCAGGAGCAGATTGCCGATTTCGTCACGGAGAACTCCCAAATATCCCGGGAGAAGTTCATGGATTATATGATGGCGACGGGAGAGATGGCCACGGATGTGGGCACAATCCTCTATGGCAAGGAGGCGGTTGCCTCCGGCCTGATCGACCAGCTGGGATCCCTGAGTGATGCCCTGGAGACTCTTCATGGAATGATCGGGGAGAGAGAAGAAAAATCTTAAAGAGAAAAAGGGAAATTGGGCTGGAAATCCACGGGGAAATATGGTATGATAAGATGTAAATTTCTACGAGGGAGGGATGGGATTGACCCTATCCTGGCTGCAAAGCATATTATTTGGTCTGGTGATGGGCCTGACGGAGTTGATGCCCGTCTCATCCCAGGCCCATCGGGCCTTGCTCTTGAAGGTGTTTGGCCTGGACGGGGAGGGCTTGCTCCCCGGTATCTGTATTCGCCTGGGCATTGTGGCAGCGGTACTGGTCTCACGCCGGGAGCAGCTGCGGGTCATGCTCCGGCAGCGACGACTGGCTTCCAACAGCCGTCGGCGGGACCACCGAAATCTCCAGGCGATTCTGGACCTGCGGCTGATGACTTCTGCCTTCTTTGTGGGGCTGA
This sequence comes from uncultured Oscillospiraceae bacterium, assembly GCA_964428625.1. Taxonomy (GTDB): domain Bacteria; phylum Bacillota; class Clostridia; order Oscillospirales; family Oscillospiraceae; genus Faecousia. Next base: position 2,361 of record CAYRYT010000009.1, read on the forward strand.
TCGGCTTTTTGGTATATCCGGCGTTGGCTGGGCAGCGGGGGAACCTGCTGTGGATTGCCCTGGCCCTGGTGGCCAATGGCTGGCTCCTGTATTTGCCCCAGCGGTTTCCCAGCGGCAACAAGGATGCCCGGAGCATGGCACCTCTGGATGGAATCCTTCTGGGTCTGGCGGGGGCAATTTCTGTCATTCCCGGCATCTCCCGCATTGGTGCCATGACCACCGTCGCCGTTCTGCGGGGAGCGGAGCGCCGCCAGAGCTATGGCTGGAGCGTGCTGCTGACCATTCCCTGGCTGGTGGTTTACCTGGGCTTTGATCTGGCCACCGGCTTCGGAGCCGGCTTCGGTGCCGTCACCCTGGCTACGGTGGTGCCCAGCGTACTGGCGGGTGTATTTGCCTTTGTCGGCGGTTTGACCGCCATGGGGGCCATGGATTTCCTGGCGGTGAAAACCGGCTTCTCCGGTTTTTCCTTCTACTGCTGGGGTGCGGCCCTGTTCAGTTTTATTCTGTATTTAGCGGTGTAAGGGAAAGGAGAAGCCTATGGCTGAGCAAAAGAAACGATCCCAGGCCCAGAAAGCGGCCTCCGGCGGAAAGAAGAACCGATCCGCCTCCGGTGGCAAGCAACGCTCGGAGGGGGAACAGCTGCAGATTCGACAGCCCAATCCCTATGTCCGGCTTATTGGCACCCTGGTTTGCCTGAGCCTGTTTGTTCTGCTGCTGGTGATGTTTTTTAAGCCCGAGGGCGCTTTGGTCCTGTGGCTTTACGATGTTCTGCTGGGTATATTCGGCAAGGGCAGCTTCCTGGTTGCCATTCCTGTGGTGCTGTACATAGCCTCGATTCTGGCTTTCAGTCCCAACCGACCGGTGAAGATGCGGGTTGCCTGCCTGGTGAGCTTCATCCTGATTTTGGGCGTTTGGAGCCATCTGGCCGGGACCCATTCTGAAATTACCGGGAATTTCTTCCAGGCGGTGGCCCAGCTGTACCAGGAGGGCGTGGCCGGCCAGGGCGGCGGTGTTCTCTGCGGCGGTCTGGCCATGGGCCTGGCTGTCAGTTGCGGCACCATTTTGTCCCACATCCTGCTGGCCGTGGCTGCGGTGCTCACCTTGCTGGGAGGAATGCAGATCACCATTCCCGGCATTGTCCGGGCGGTGCAGGAGATCCCCCGGCAGGAGGATGAGGAACCCTGGGAGGAGCGGCCTGAGCCTGCTGCGCTCCTGGTGAACCATGTTTACGACCAGGTGAACCGTCAGAAGCAACGCCAGCAGGAACAGCAGGCCCTGCGCCGGGAGCAGCAGCTCCAGAACCCGGAGCCTGCCCCGCCGGTATCCTCCGGTGCCCGGGGAACGGATTCCGGGAAACCCGTCCGTTCCAGTAAGGTCAAGGAGCTGTTCCGGCAGATTGACGGTGCTGTGGAGGATCCCGTGGCAGTGGCCGGCGTTCCCGTGAAGGATGTGACCGAGCCGGGGATCACGGCCCCGGAGCCCGAGACCCTGGTGTTCCGCTTTGATCCCGAGGATGCGGTAGAAGAAAAGTCTCAAACCCAGCCGGAGGAAGCGGTTGCACCTCCTGCCCCGGCACATGAGGCACCTCCGCAGCCTCCTGTGGCGGCACCCGAGCCGGAAAAAGTAACGGCTAAGGATGCCCGGGAGTCTGCCGCCCAGGTGGCCCAGGAAATTGCCCAGAGCCAGGCAGAGCCCAAGCCGGAGTATCGCTATCCGCCCCTGGAGCTTCTGCGGAAGGCACCGGGCCCGTCCACCGACGGCACGGCGGAGATGAAGGAAAACTCCGCCCGGCTGAATGAGACCCTGGATTCCTTTAAAATCGATGCCCATATCATCAATGTGACCCGGGGCCCCAGCGTGACCCGGTATGAGGTGGAGCTGGAAAAGGGTGTCCGCCTGAACAAACTGACGGCAGTTGCCGATGACATTGCCCTGAGCCTGGGTGCCCCCAGTGTGCGCATTGCCCCTGTTCTCGGCAAGATCTCCGTGGTAGGCATTGAGGTGCCCAACCGGGCAGTGACCACCGTATCCCTGCGGGAGGTCATCGCCTCCGGAGAATTCACCCGGGCCAAGTCCCGCTCCTCCTTCGCCGTGGGCAAGGATATCGGCGGCAGCTGCATTGTCGGAGATATCGCAAAGCTGCCCCATATGCTCATTGCCGGTACCACCGGCTCCGGTAAATCCGTGTGCATGAACTCCATCATTGTTTCCCTGCTGTATAAGGCCAGCCCCGAGGAGGTCAAGCTCATTATGGTGGACCCCAAGATGGTGGAGCTGGGCATCTACAGCGGCATTCCCCATCTGCTGATCCCCGTGGTCACCGACCCGAAAAAGGCGGCAGGCTCCCTGCAATGGGCGGTTACGGAAATGATGCGCCGCTACCGGGCCATGTCCGATGCTGGTGTAAAGGATCTGGAGACCTATAACGCCATTATGGACAGCGAGGGAGAGGAGCAGAGTCATCTTCCCCAGGTGGTGGTCATCATCGATGAGCTGGCGGACCTAATGCTGGTTGCGGCCAAGGAGGTGGAGGAATCCATCTGCCGCATTGCCCAGATGGGCCGTGCCGCGGGTATCCACCTGATCATTGCCACCCAGCGGCCCTCTGCCGATGTGATCACCGGCCTGATGAAGGCCAATATCCCCTCCCGCATTGCCTTCGCTGTGGCTTCCGCCATGGAATCCCGGATCATTCTGGATACGCAGGGTGCGGAGAAGCTGGTGGGCAAGGGCGATATGCTCTATGCGCCCATTGGCTGTGGCAAGCCGAAGCGCGTCCAAGGCTGCTTTGTCTCCGAGACAGAGGTGGAGGCGGTCACCTCCTATATCAAGGAGAACTTCGATACGGAGTATGACCAGACGGTTCTGGCGGATATCGAGAAGAATGCCGCGAAAACCGGCTCCAAGCAGAGTCCCTCCCAGGAGCCCCAGGCCAATGGGAATGAGCTGGCGGGGGATGAGATGCTGCCCCAGGCGGTGGAGGTCATTCTGGAAACGGGACAGGCCTCGGTTTCTATGCTCCAGCGACGGCTGAAGCTGGGCTATGCCCGGGCAGCCCGGATCGTGGATGAAATGGAGGAAAAGGGAATTGTCGGCCCCTTCCAGGGCTCCAAGCCCCGAACCATCCTCATTACCAAGGAGCAGTGGGCCGCCATGAACGGAGGCCAGAGTATTCCTCAGGAACAGATGAGGTTTGAGGATCTGCCCCAGGACGAGGACGACCTGGACGACCAGGAAATGGAATAATCGAAAGCCGGAAGGATTTCCTTCCGGCTTTTTCCGTTTTTGGGCAGACCATGGGGGAGATGGTCTGCTTTTTGGATTAGCTCCGTGGGGGTGATAATGGCTTGGGCCGGCGCATAGGCTTGACCGGGAGTTGAGAAGTATGAACTGTGGGTGGGAATCATTTTTGGCGGTGCTTCCGCCGGGAATCCGAAAGAATGTGAATACCTATGGTCGGGAGGCACTTCAGGAGCTGCGTCTGGCGCTGGGGTATCCGCCGGTGCTGGTCATGGGAACGGGACGACGAGCTTTATCGGGGCGGATAAGCCGGGAGGATCTGGCCTTTGTGGTCAATGCCGCCAGCCGATACTCTCCCTGGGCAGCAGGAAGCCAGGCTCAGGGCTATCTGACCGCCCCGGGGGGCCACCGCATCGGTCTGTGTGGAGAGGCGGTGGTGACGGATGGGGTGTTTCGGGGGATCCGGTGTGTGACCTCTGCCTGCCTCCGGGTGGCCCGGGACTTTCCCGGCCTTGCCCGGGATGTGGGAGGAATCCGGGGGTCTGTTTTGATCCTAGGCCCACCGGGAAGCGGAAAAACCACCCTCCTGCGGGATCTGATCCGCGAACGGGCTGCCCGAGAGTGGGGGAGCGTCGCCGTGGTGGACGAGCGGGGGGAGATATTCCCGGAAAACGGCTTTGACCGGGGGGTGGGGGTGGATGTTCTCACCGGCTGCCCCAAGGTTCAGGGCCTTGACATCGTCCTGCGGACCATGGGCCCGGCAACCGTTGCCGTGGATGAGATCACCGGTGGGGCGGACTGTGAGGCGCTGGTGCGGTGCGGCTGGTGCGGCGTGGATCTTCTTGCCACTGCCCATGCCCATTGCCGGGAGGACCTGTTCCGCCGTCCGGTGTACAGGCCCTTGGTGGAAGGAGAGCTGTTTGATACGCTGCTGATTCTTCAGCGGGACAAGACCTACAGAAGGGAAGGAATGCGCAAATGGAAATCAAATGGATCGGAGCAATGATCGTCCTCGGGGTGTGCGGCGGACTGGGCTTTGCCCAGGCGGCTGCTTACCGCCGTCAGGAGGCCAGCCTGCGGCAGCTGGTGTATGCCCTGGACTATATGCAGTGTGAGCTGAGCTATCGCCAGACACCACTACCGGATCTTTGTCGCCAGACCGGGGGACAGGTTCCCGGGGAGCTGGGGGCGGTGCTGGTTTCCCTGGCCCGGGAGCTGGAGGATCAGATCTCGCCCCAGGTCAGTGCCTGCATGGCAGCGGCGCTGGGAGCCCATCCCGGGCTTCCCCAGGAGACAGCCCAACTCCTGGAACGGCTGGGCGCTACCATGGGACGCTTTGATCTCTCCGGGCAGCTTCAGGGGTTGGAGGGAGTTCGCCAGGCATGCCGTATGCGGCTGGATGGGATGGCCCAGGGACGGGAAAGCCGTCTGCGGGGGTATCAGACCCTGGGCCTGTGCGCCGGGGCATCCCTGGTTATTCTGTTCATCTGAGCCTATGGAGATCGACCTGATTTTTAAGATCGCCGCCGTTGGAATGATTGTCTCCATCCTCAACCAGGTTCTCACCCGTTCCGGCCGGGAGGAACAGGCGACCATGACGACACTGGCCGGTGTCGTGGTGGTGTTGATGATCCTGGCCCAGAAGATCGCCGAGCTGTTCCAGCTGGTGAAAACCCTGTTTGACTTCTGATGGCGCTGTTTTGGAAAGCGACGGCGGGGATCCTGGTGACGGTGGTGCTGGCCCTGTGCCTTGCCCGCCAGGAGAGAACCATGGGTCTGCTGCTGACTCTAGGCGTGAGCTGCATGACGGCCATGGTGGCGGTGTCCTTCCTGGAACCGCTGCTCTCCTTTTGGGAGGTTCTGTGCCAGACAGCCCAGCTGGAGGATCTGCCTCTGGAGGTGCTGATGAAGGTGGTGGGAATCAGCCTGGTGAGCAGGATCACGGTCCAGATCTGCGGGGATGCGGGGCACAGTGCCTTGGGACAAGCCCTGGAAACCCTCAGCGGGGCGGTGGTGCTCTGGCTGTCCCTTCCGGTGCTGGAAACCCTCCTGGAATTGATCCGGGAGATTATGGAGGGTGTATGAGAAAGCTCGTAACGCTGCTTTTGTGCCTGGGGCTGATGCTCCTGCTGCCGTTTCCTGTGCGGGGCCTGGAAGCGCCTGCGGTTCCCTCAGATGTCCGGGATCAGATGCCCCGGGAAGGGGCCAGTTTTTCCGAGGGGCTGCTGCATATTCTCCGGGATCTGCTCCCGCTGACGCAGTCGGCGCTGATGGAGAGCCTAAGGGTATGCCTGCGGGTGCTGGCCATGGTGCTGGTGGTGGGAGTGGCAGATGCTTTTTCCCTGGCCCAGCCTCTGGCGACGAGAACAGTGGCTGCGGTATCCCTGGGAACGGTTTTGCTGGGCAGCAGCCGAACCATGATCGGTCTGGGGGTAGAGACGGTAACCAGAATCAGCGATTATGGCAAGCTCCTGCTGCCAACCATGACCGCTGCGCTGGCAGCCCAGGGAGGCACCACAACTTCCGCCGCCCTGTATACCGCTGCCGCCGGGGTCAATGCGCTGCTGGGCTGGGCCATTTCCCATGTAATTGTTCCTCTGATCTACCTTTACCTGGGCCTGGCCATTGGCGGGACGGCGCTGGGCGAGGACACGCTGAACAAATTGGGAGAACTGGCGAAAAGCGTCATAACCTGGCTGCTTAAGGGAACCCTATATCTGTTCACTGGGTTTATGGGGATCACCGGTGTGGTCAGCGGCAGTACCGATGCCGCCGCCCTGAAGGCAGCGAAGCTGACCATATCCGCCTCCGTGCCCGTGGTAGGCGGGATCCTGTCCGATGCATCGGAGGCGGTGCTGGTGGGAGCGGAGGTTCTGAAAAATGCTGTGGGCCTTTATGGGATTTTCGCGGTGCTGGTTCTGTGCGGGGAGCCGTTTCTGCGAATGGGCGCCCAGTATCTGCTTCTGAAGGGAACTGCGGCCCTGTGCGCCGTTTTCGGGGAAAAGGAAAGTGTGTCGTTGGTGGAGAAATTCTCCCGGGCCATGGGCTTGCTCCTGGCCATGACCGGCTCTGTGTGCCTGCTGCTGTTGATCAGCATTATCTGCTTTCTCAAGGGGGTGGGATGATGGATCCTGTGAAGGATTACCTGCTCCGGGTCATTGCCGCTGCTGTGATCTGCGCCATGGCCCGGAGCTTGCTGGGAAATCGGGGAACAGCTTCGGCAATGGCCAGGCTTGCGGCGGGGGTGATTCTGACTCTGGTGGTATGGAAGCCCATTCTCTCCTTGCGGATGCCGGAGGATCTGGAATTCCGGGACTTTTCCTGGCCGGACACCGCTTCGGCGGTGGAGGCGGGGGTGGCCCATCGCCGGAAACAGGAGGCGGCATTCATAAGGGAACAGACCCAGGCATATATTAGGGACAAAGCGGCATCCATGGGTCTGGTACTGACGGTGGAGGCGGAGCTGACATCCGAAGATCCGCCCACACCGGCAGCTGTGACGCTGACAGGATCGTTTACCCGGGCCCAGCGGGCCATGTTGACGGCGACGATCCGGGAGGAACTGGGAATTGGGGAGGAGGCACAGGAATGGATCTTACAGCCATGAAAAAGCGAATACTGTCTCTGGTCGGCCGCTATCGGTATGTCGTCCTGATCCTGGTGTTGGGGCTGGTGCTGGTGGCAATGCCCACCGGAACCGGGAAGGCACAGACCCCGGCTCCCGCCGAACCGGAGGCGGATACCTTTTGCCAGGAGCTGGAGGCCCTGCTTAGCCAGGTTCGGGGTGCCGGGAAGGTCAAGCTGCTGCTGACAGAGGCGGAAGGTGCCAGAACCTACTACCAAACGGATGAAAATGCCAGTGGGGAGAGCCGGAAGGCGGATACGGTGATCCTCACCGACGAGAACCGAAGGGAGCAGGGGCTGGTGATCCAGGTGACTCCGCCGGTATACCAGGGGGCGGTGGTGGTGTGCCAGGGAGGGGATGATCCGGCAGTCCGCCTGGCAATTGTGCAGACTTTGTCCAAACTCACCGGTTTGGGGTCCGACCGGATATCCGTGTTGAAAATGAAATGAGGAGGCAATATTATGAAAATCTGGAAGAAGAATCTGCTGGCCATTGGAGTGCTGGTGACGGTGTGTGCCGGTATCTATATCAACTGGACTTACAGCGAAGAGCAGGCGGCGGGGGACTTTACCGATACCCTGGATTCCGGCAAGCTCCTCTCCCAGGATACTCTGGTCATGGGGGATGGGCTGGAAGGGGAGAATACCACCATGACCAGCTATTTTGCCGCCCTTCGGCTGTCCCGTCAGGAGGCCCGGGACGCGGCGGTGAGCCTGCTCCAGGAGGCTATGGCCTACAGCCAGGGAGAAACGCCGGAGAGTCAGGAACAGCTGGATGCCATCGTCCAGACGGCCCTGTGTGAGGCCCAGATCGAAAGCCTGGTTCTGGCCAAGGGTTATGCCGATTGTGTTGCCTATATTTCCGACGAGGGGATCACCCTGGCGGTGGCAGCTCCGGAGGGAGGCCTGCAGGCCCAGGATGCGGCGGTTCTTTCCGACATTGTCCTGAGTCAATCGGATTTTACCCTGGATCAGCTGAATGTGGTGGAGGTGCAATAGCCTTTTCCCCGAAGGAAACTTCGGGGATTTCTTTTTCTGTCATGAGAAAATAGTTGTAATTTTTACCCTTTCGTGGTACAATAAACAAAAGTATGTCATTCGGCCAAGCCGGATGACCATGATTTAGGAGGTATTTTCTATGGCAGAAAATAAGCAATATGTCATCCAGGCCCAGGACGAGGGCAGCGTGATGATTTCGGAGGATGTCATCGCCACCATCGTGGCCCAGGCCGTCAGCGAAGTGGATGGTGTTGTGGGCTTCAGCTCCAAGCCCGGCGTGGCCATGAGCGAGGTTGTCACCAAGAAGACCTGGGGCAAGGGCGTAAAGATCGCCATTGGGGATGCGTTTGAGGTCTATGTGGACTGCAATGTTATCCTGGGCTACGGCCAGAGCGTGGTCAATGTGGCCAAGAGTGTTCAGGAGGCCATTGTCTCCAATCTGGAATCCATGACCGGTGTGAAGGTTGCCGCGGTGAATGTGAATGTCTGCGGCATTGCCCGGCAGTAAGGAAGGTTCCCATGACAAGAGCCAACGCCAGAGAACTGGCAGTACATTTGATTTACAGCCGGGAATTCACCGGCGAGGAGCCGGCCCAGGAAGTGTCCACCCGCCTGGAGAAGGAATACTACGAGCAGCTCAGCACCGAGAATGAGATCTATGCCGACCGGCCCAGCCGGGCCCAGCTGGGCTATATCGACAGCGTGGTTGCCGGTGTGGCCAACCGCCAGGAGGAGCTGAACGATGTGATCCGCCAGTTCTCCATCGGCTGGGATGTGAAGCGCATCTCCCGCCTGACCCGGTCGATCCTGCAGCTGGCCATCTTCGAGATCCGTTATCTGGAGGATGTTCCCACCGGTGTTGCCATCTCCGAGGCAGTGCGCCTGGCAAAGATGTATGACGGTGACGACACCGGTTCCTTTGTCAACGGCATTCTGGGCACCTTTGCCCGGAGCCTCAGCGCACCGCCCCCCCAGGAGGAAGCATGATCGTCCTTGGCTTTGACACCAGCAATTATACCACCTCCATCGCCAGCTTTGACGGGGAGGTGGGAATCAATTGCTCCAAGCTGCTGCCTGTGAAGCGGGGGCAGCTGGGTCTGCGGCAAAGTGACGCTGTTTTTCATCATACCCAGGGCCTGCCGGAGCTTTCCGGCAGGCTGTTTTCCCATGTGCGGTTGGGTGATGTACGCGCTGTGGCCGTGAGTACCCGCCCCCGGGCAGTGGAGGGCAGCTATATGCCCTGCTTCACTGTGGGGTATTCCCACGCCAAGCTCCTGGCCGACGGCCTGGGCGTGCCCCTGTTCTCTGTGTCCCATCAGCAGGGCCATGTGGCGGCGGCTTTATGGAGCGCGGGACGGATTGATCTGATGGACAAGCCCCACCTGGCTTGGCATTTGTCCGGAGGTACCACCGAGCTGCTGCTGGTGGAGCCGGAGGGAAAAAATGTCCGCTGCACAAGAATTGGCGGAACCCAGGACATTTCCGCCGGTCAGCTCATTGACCGGACCGGTGTGATGCTCGGGTTGCCCTTCCCGGCGGGGAAGCATGTGGATGGGCTGAGCCGGGAGGCTGTCAGGACGGAGGTTTTCCGGGTCAAATGCAACGGATGCGAATTCTCCCTCTCCGGTGTGGAGAATAAGGTCCAGCAATTCCACGGGCAGCATCAGCAGCCCCAGGAAACCGCGGCCTATGCCCTGCGATGTGTGGTGGGGGCCGTGTACCAGGCTACTATGAATGCCCGGAAGGCCTACCCCGGCCTGGAGGTGGTATTCTCCGGCGGCGTGGCATCCAATTCCCTGCTTCGTGCGGGAATGGCCTCCCTGTCTCCTGTATTTGCCCAGCCCCAGTATTCCACGGATAACGCCCTGGGTGTCGCGGTGCTGGCCCATCGGCTGTTGGAGGGATGATATGGAACGACAAGCCCTGACAGTGACCCAGGTCAATGAATATATCCGTTCCCTTCTAGACCGGGATGCCCTCCTGGCCAATGTGGCGGTGAAGGGCGAGATCAGCAATTATAAGCTCTATCCCTCGGGGCATCATTATTTCACCCTAAAGGACGAGGGCGGGGCACTGCGGTGTGTGATGTTCAAGGGCAACGCCACCCGTCTGCGGTTCCGGCCGGAAAATGGCATGAAGGTCATTGCCCTGGGCCGTGTCGCCGTATTTCCCCGGGATGGAGCGTACCAGCTCTACTGTATGGCTCTGGCCATGGATGGCATCGGGGATCTGTATGCGGCCTTTGAAGAGTTGAAGCGGAAGCTGGCAGCCCAGGGTCTCTTTGCCCCGGAGCATAAGAAGCCCCTGCCCAAATACCCCCAGACCATCGGTTTGATTACCAGTTCTGCCGGTGCGGCAGTCCATGATATGCTGCGGATCCTGCGTAAGCGGTATCCCCTGGCAACGGTGCGGCTGTTGCCGGTGCGGGTCCAGGGTGTAGAGGCTCCCGGGGAGATCGCCGGCGCCATTGCCTATGCCAACCACCACCGCCTGGCGGATCTTCTGATCGTGGGGCGGGGCGGCGGCTCCATGGAGGATCTCTGGGCCTTTAATGATGAGCGTGTGGCCCATGCCATTTACCATTCCCAGATCCCCATTATCTCCGCCGTGGGCCACGAACCGGATGTGACCATTGCGGATTATGTGGCAGACCTGCGGGCGGCAACCCCCTCCAATGGTGCGGAGCTGGCGGTTCCCGACCAGGATGCCCTGCGCCAGACTCTGGATGCCATGAGCCAGAGTATGGCGGCATCCCTCAGCCGCCAGGTGAAGGCGGGGCGCCGCCATCTGGATATTCTGGCCCGGAGTGCTGCCCTGCGCAGCCCCGATGGATACCTGAATCAGCGGAAGAAGTCGGTGGATCTTTTGCAGACCCGGCTCCTGTCCGCCCAGGAGCGGAGCCTCCAGGGTAAGAAGCAGCAATTTGTCCGCCTCACCGCCAAGCTGGAGGCAATGAGCCCCTTGAAGGTGATGACCAGAGGGTATTCCATCACCATGGATGGGGAAGGGAAAATCCTGACCTCTGTGGGTCAGACTCAGGTGGGGGATCCGGTGCGGATCCGCCTGCAGGACGGTTATTTGACCGCCGATATTACAACGATTGAGGAGGAGCCCAATGGCAGGGAAAGCAAAGACCTTTGAAGAATCCATGGCCCGGCTGGAGCAGATTGTGCGGACCATGGAGCAGGGAAATGCCCCCCTGGATGAGTCCCTGAAGCTGTTCCAGGAGGGGACGAAGCTGGTGGAAGCCTGCGGCAAAATGCTGGATAAGGCCCAGCTGCAGATTCAGAAAGTGATGACCGCTGCCGATGGCAGCCCGGTGCTGGAGGATAGGGATGAAGCAGACCTTTGAGGGCCGTACTGCCCAGTATAAAGCCCATATCGAGGAATTCCTGGGCACTTTTTATCAGCGCTTTGATGACCAGCCCCAGAAGCTCCTGTTTGAGGCGATGAACTATAGCCTCCTGGCCGGCGGCAAGCGCCTGCGGGCGGTGTTTGCCATGGACTTCTGCCGGATGTGCGGTGGGGAATGGGAAACAGCCACTCCCTTTGCTGCCGCCGTGGAGATGATCCACGCCTACAGCTTGATCCATGACGATCTGCCCGCAATGGACAACGATGACCTTCGCCGGGGAAAGCCCACCAATCACCGGGTCTATGGCGAGGGAATGGCCATTCTGGCGGGCGATGCCCTCCTGACGGATGCCTTTGCCGTGTGTACCATGACCAAGCTGGCAAACCCCGCCAATATGGGCTTTGCTGTGGCAACCCTGGCGGAATGCGCCGGCTCCCTGGGCATGGTGGGCGGTCAGGTTCTGGATATTCAGAGTGAAAACCGGGAGTTGACGGAACAGGAAGTGGTGGATATCCAGTCCCGGAAAACCAGCCGGTTGATCACCGCCGCCTGTGTGCTGGGTGTGATCGCTGCCGGTAGCAGCGGGGCCCAGCTGGAAGCTGCCGCCCGCTTTGCCGATCTTCTGGGCCTTGCCTTCCAGATTCGGGATGATATGCTGGATGTCATTGGCACCCAGGAGGAGATGGGCAAGGGTGTTGGTACCGATGGCCAGAAGAATACCTTTGTGAAGCTTTATGGCCTGGAAACCTGCGAGGAGCTGGTCCGGCGCTACACAGACCAGGCCATTGCACAGCTGGCGGCCTTCCAGAATACCGAGTATATGACCTGGCTTGCCCAGAGCCTCACAGCCAGAACGGTCTGATCGGCGGAACTGGCCTGGATGCAGGAGGATAATGTATGAAATGTCCCTACTGCGGAAAGGAAATGGAAACGGGTGTGGTTCAGAGCGCCCGGAAGATTTTCTTCACCACCAAGGCGCAAAAGAACTGGATTCTTCCGGATATCATGTGGGATGAGGAGACGGTCCTGAGTTCTCACAATTGGACGAATCCCACCTGCAAGGCGTATCACTGCCCCGCGTGCAGGAAAGTCCTGATCGACTATGGGGATGAGAAGGAATAACGCCTTTTCCTTCCATCGAATACAGCGTATAGCAAATCCTCCGTGCATATACTGCACGGAGGATTTTCACATATATTTAGAAATTACTGGGCATCGTTGCTGTCGAAGCGGTCACCGCACTCCGGGCAGAATTTGGGGGGATTCCGGGGATCCTCCGGCTCCCAGCCGCGTTTGTCACAGCGGTAGAGGGGTGCAGCCTCCGGCTTTTTAGCACCGCATTCGCTGCAGTACTTTCCTTTGTTCACATGACCGCAGGTGGGGCAGCTCCAACCGGTGGCCTGGGGCTGGCCGCATGCGGGGCAGAATTTTCCCGTATTTTCCGCGCCACAGCGGCACTTCCAGGTATTTGCCGAGGAGGAAACGAGCTGCTGTGCGCCCATCTGGTACAGGGCGTTGGCGTTCAGACCGCCGGCATTCTGGGCCATATTCATGCCCATGAAGCCAAGCATGGCACCGCCTTCGTTTCTGGCGGCGGATTTCATGGCTTCGGCCTGGGCTTGAACCATGTGGGCACCTGCCATGGAAGCATTACGGAATACGGCGGACTTTTGCAGCTCCTTGATGGTAGCCTCATCCTCGGGGTTGGCGGTGACGGAATTGACACCCACAGAGACGATGGAGATGCCCCGCAGGCCGCTCCACTTGGCGCTGAGGGCTTCGTCCATGGCCTGGGCGATTTCCAGCGTATGGCCGGGGAGGGCAGAATAGCGGATACCCATGGCGGAAATTTTGGCAAAGGCAGGCTGGAGGCAGGTGAGGAACTCCGCCTTCAGCTGGCTGTCAAACTGTTCCCGGGTATAGGTTCCTTCCACATTGCCGCACACATTTTTGTAGAAGCACATGGGGTCGGAAATGCGGTAGGAATACTCGCCGTTGCAGCGGATGGAAATATCCATGTCCAGGCCGATGTTCTGATCCACGACCCGGAAAGGAACCGGGTTCGGCGTGCCATATTTGTTGCCGGTGAGTTCCTTGGTATTGAAATAGTAGACCCGCTGATCCTTGGCCGTATCGCCACCGAAGGTGAACCGGCGCTTGAAGGTCTCCCAGCTTTCGCTCAGACCCTTGCCCAGACCGCCGTAGAAGATGGTGGGCTCCGTGGATGCGTTCCAGGTGTATTCGCCCGCCTCTGCGGCGAATTCCACGATCTGGCCCTGCTGGACGATCATCATGCACTGCCCTTCGTTGACCACGATGACAGAGCTGTTGGTGATGATGTTATCCGAGCCCTTGGTGTTGCTGGATCGGCTGCTGGTGCGCTTGCTGCCCTTGGCGGCGAGAACCTGGGGGCTGAGGGCGTCACAGTAGAAGTATTCTCTCCACTGATCCCCCAGAAGGGTCGAGGCGCTTCCCAGTGCTGCTTTGATAAGTCCCATATGATGATCTCCTTTTCAGAATGTATTAGAATTTTCCGCTGCGGCCTCCGTGGCTTCTGCCCCCGGAGCTGCGATGGGAGGAACCGCCGCTGCGATGACCGGAACCGGAGGAGCTGGACTCCGAACGGCGAACCCGGCTGGTGCGGCTGTAGAGGAACCAATCCCGGGATTGGTAGAGGTGGAAGGAACCGGGATCCAGGTAATATCCCGCTGTGTTCTGAGGGGCGGCGGTTTTCATGGCAGCGGCCATGATGCCTACGGAGATTCCGGCCACCGCCAGACTCAGCCCAATGAGCCAACCCAGGTGGATCCGCCCGGGGAGCATATGCACCCGGTCCTGGGAGTCAGCTCCCGGTTCCGGATAGCTGGTGATGGGATCTTCCTGATAGGGCTGGAAATATTCGGGCAGATTCTGGAGAAAAGCCCGGAACCCGGCGTAATAGGCTCCGTCGGAGAGCTGGGGAAGAACCAGCTCCATCAATCGGTCAATGGCAGCGTCCGGCAGGATGGAGATGGCATTGCCGCAGGTGGAGACGGCCCAATCCCGGTCCTCCATGGCAAGAAGCAGGAGCACACCGCTGTAGGTCGGCCCCTGGCCATAGCCATGGGAATCGTAGTAGTCATTGGCCCAGCTTTGGGCGGAACGCCCATCCAGGCTCCAGGTGGTCACGATGACCACATCCAGCCCCCAGGCATCGCTGAGGGCTTTGGCTTCATCATCCAGACTGAGAAGTTCATCCTGGGTCAAAAGCCCGGCATCATCCACGACATAGGCAGAGGCGGCGCGAACGGGGAGCGCCCCCAGGAGCAGAACCACCAGAAGAACAATCAGAATTCGACTTTGTTTCATACCGTGACCTCCTTACCCGAACAAAAGCTGGAACAGGGCGATGAGGGCAGCGGAGGCAGCTCAGATCCCGGCGAACCAGCCGATGCAGCGTTTGGGGCAAATGGGAAGATTTCCGGTCATTTTCCCTGTCTGGCCATTCATGGCGAAGGTATAGTCCTTACCCCGGTAGGAGGTGTGGAGCATCCACACAGGCAGCAGGACATATTTGCTCCGGCCCTGATCCACCCGGAGGTTCCGGACTGTGGGGATGGCAGTGGCATAGCCTGCCAGGGAAGGGGCCAGCATTTCGTGGAGGGTGGTGTCCACCCGCTGGCGAACCCGTTCGTGCCCCGCCTGGGCCTCCACATCGTATTGGTCCGCAAAATAGCCGGACAGATAGGCCGTATCAAAATCCACCAGGTGGCCGTAGTCAAAGGGTTCAATGGATTCCATGATCCCATCGGGCATTTTGCTGGAGCCATCCATGGGAATGCCGGAGAAGGTGCCCCGGCAGCTCCGGGTCAGCAGATAGTGATCCGTCCGGGTGTAGTGATAGTGGGCATCGGACCAGGTATGTACCCGGGTGGCATTGAACTTGCCCTGAAAATCCCCCTGGCAGTCGTAGAGCCAGAAGGGGACATACAGGCCTGTGATCTTCTCCAGCCGGGGGCTGGCGGCAAAATCCCGGGGCAGCAGAGGCTTGCCCTTGCACAGGCGGGCAAAGGCGGCCATGGCGTCTTCTTTGCTGGTCTGGAAGGGGAGAACCCCCTGGGGCTTATAGCCTCCGGAGAGACGGCCGGGGATCACCGTGGGATTTTCACAATAGGGGCAGAAGGTGGCAGCGGTGGTGTCCTCGGTGATCAGCACACCGCCGCAGGAGGGACAGGTGAAGGTATGGATGCTTTCCGCATCCCCATCCTCCCAGGAAGGGGTCGTATCCGGTTCCCAGTGCTCCTGATCGGTGGACTGGGTATTCTCCTGGAAGGCCTTTACCGCCTCAATATCAAAGGTATTGTCGCAATAGTCGCAGGTCAGCTTTTGTCTGTCATCCCGGAATACCAGTCCCGCGCCGCAGCAGGGGCATTTGTATTCCATTACTTGGGAAGCTTGGGCCATGAAAGCACCTCCTTTTCAATACAGTTATCTTATCATGTTTTTCTCAGCAGTGCAACTGCCAATCCATAAAAAACAGGGTAGCGGTAGAGGGAAAGAGGAACAATTTGTGGAATTTGCATATTTTGGAAATGATAATTTGTGAAAAAGGGGGAAATGGAAATACCTGTCGAAAGGCACAAAGAACCCTTGGGATTTACCCAGGTTTTTATCTGGTTTATCAATTGGATTTCCGGGTGGAGGATGGTATAATTTATTTGTTCATCATTTGGAAACAAATGAAACACACATTTTCAAAACAGAAAGGTTGAACGCAATGCTCGAAAAAGTATTCAAGCTGTCTGAACACAAGACGAATGTGAAGACAGAGGTCATGGCTGGTATCACCACCTTCATGACCATGGCCTACATTCTGGCCGTCAACCCCAGCATCCTGTCCGCCGCCGGCATGGATCCCAGCGCTGTGCTGCTGGCCACTGCCATTGCCTCCTTCATCGGCACCGCCTGTATGGCTCTGATGGCCAATCTGCCCTTTGCCCTGTCCGCAGGCATGGGTCTGAACGCCTACATGGCCTACACCGTCTGTGGTTCCATGGGCTACTCCTGGCAGGTTGCCCTGCTGGCCGTGTTTGTGGAGGGTCTCATCTTCATTGTTCTGTCTCTGACCAATGTTCGTGAGGCTATCTTCAATGCCATCCCCCTGACGCTGAAGCGGGGTGTATCCGTGGGTATCGGCCTGTTCATTGCGTTCATCGGTCTTCAGAATGCGGGCCTGAGCGTGGATTCCTCCACCCTGGTCACCATCACCAGCTTCACCGACAATTTCAACACCCATGGCATTTGCGCTCTACTGGCCGTTGTGGGTCTGCTGATCACCGCTATCCTGCACATCAAGAAGGTCAAGGGTGATATGCTCCTGGGCATTGTCATCACCTGGATCCTGGGTATGATCTGCCAGCTGGTGGGTCTGTATGTGCCCAATGCGGAGGCCGGCTTCTACAGCGTCATCCCCACCAGCATCTTCTCCGTGGACTTCAGCTCCCTGGGGGCTACCTTCGGCCAGTGCTTCTCCGTGGATTTCTCCGTGATCAAGCCCCTGGAGTTCGTGGTTGTGATTTTCGCCTTCCTGTTCGTGGATATTTTCGACACGCTGGGAACCCTGATCGGTGTGGCCACCAAGGCCGATATGCTGGATGAGGAGGGCAAGCTGCCCAGCATCAAGCCCGCCCTCATGGCCGATGCCGTGGGCACCACCGTCGGTGCTGTCCTGGGTACCTCCACTGTTACCACCTTTGTGGAGTCTGCCTCCGGTGTTTCTGCCGGCGGCCGCACCGGTCTGACCGCCATGGTCACCGGCCTGCTGTTCCTGCTGGCGACGCTCTTTGCCCCCCTGTTCACCACCATTCCCTCCTTCGCCACCGCTCCTGCGCTGATCATGGTGGGCTTCCTGATGGTCAGCTCCGTCACCGAGATCAGCTTCCGGGATGACAACCTCACCGAGGCCATTCCCGCCTATCTGACCATCCTGGCTATGCCCCTGTTCTACTCCATCTCCGAGGGCATCTGCCTGGGCATCATTTCCTATGTTGTCCTGAATGTGGCCACCGGCAAGGCCAAGAAGGTCAGCCCCCTGATGTATGTGCTGTCCGTGCTGTTTATCCTGAAGTACATCTTCTTGTAATGTTTCCCAATAAAATCGCCCGGCAAGTTACCTTGCCGGGCGATTATATCTTTGCAGAGCGGGTCAGGGATTGGCCAGCCAATCCAGGGCAAATCCGGTGAAAACAGCGGTACCCAAAGGCAGCACGGCCTCATCAAAACGGACCTGAGGATGATGCTGGGGGTAACGATAGCCGTCCTCCGGGGTCCCCGCCGGCAAAGCCAGCATCAGGGCGGGAATCTCTTGGCTGATATAGGCAAAGTCCTCGGAACCGCCGCCCCGGACGGGCTTTCCGTCGGTGCTGAAATCCTGCGTGCCCAGAACCATATCCTTCCCCAGCAGATTTCCCAGGGAGCGGCGGGCAAAGTCCGACAGACCTTTGTCGTTTACCAGGGTGGGACAGCCGCTGCCGAAGGAGACCGTTGCCTGGGCTCGGTAGGCCGTGGCAATGGCAGAGGCAATCTGGGGGATGCGCTCCTTTAAATAGCGGCGGGTAGCTTCGTCATAGGTGCGGATGGTGCCCCCAAGAAGGGCAGAATCGGCAATGGCGTTCTGAGCTGTGCCGCCCTGGAAGGTGCCAACTGTTAGGACGGCCTCCTGACTGGCGGAAAGCTCCCGGGCATGGATCTCCTGCAGACCGAGGAGAATATGGGCACCGGCTGTGATGGCATCCACGCCTTGCTCCGGGGCGGAACCATGGCAGCCCTTGCCCTGGACCTGAATGGTAAAATAATCTGCTGCCGGTGCGCTGACGCCGGGAGCGGAGACTACCACCGTCCCCACCTTCAGGGGCGAGGCGGCGGTAACATGGACCATCAGGGCAGCATCCGGCCGGGGATCTTCCAGCACACCATCGTCGATCATATCCCGGGCACCCTGGAAGGTTTCCTCCGCACTTTGGAACATGAGCTTCACTGTGCCGGGAAGCTCCGATTCCCGGGCTTTCAGGAGCTTGGCTGCCCCCAGGAGCATGGCGGTGTGCAGATCATGGCCGCAGGCGTGCATGGCTCCGTTGGTGCTGGCAAAGGACTCGCCGCTTTCCTCCGGGATGGGCAGTGCATCCATATCCGCCCGAAGGAGGAGAACCTTTCCGGGCTGTTTACCCCCAATGGTGGTGACCAGGCCGGATTTGCCGCAGCACCGGACGGAACAGCCCAGCACCTCCAACTGCTCCTTCACATAGCGCAGGGCCTTCTCCGTATCAAAGGCCACACCGGGATTCTGGTGGAGATACCGGCGATGGGCCCGGATCTCCGGGAAAAGACTTTGAGCTTCTTCCCAAATAGCGTTCATAAGCAATCGCTCCTTCTTTCTTTTTCCGTAGTGTACCACAAAATGGGGAATTTGCCGTCAACGAATTGTAAACAATAATCCTTTTTAAGATTGGAAAAAGCGGGTTGCGAATCCCCGCGCTTTATGGTATAATTATGACAACTGCTTTTGTTCCTTCAGGAGGTGTACCATGAATCTTCTTTCCGTATTGCTGACCCTGGTGGCTGTTTTGCTGTTGGGTTTGGCTGTATTGCGTGCGTATTCTGCGCTGACCTTCCGCCGCAGTCACTATGGCCGCCGGAAACCGCCCAAGGACGCGGGCCAGGGACTGATCACGGCGGTGCTGTTTATTCTGGCGGGTGCTCTGCTGATCGTGGCATGGTTTGTTGTCCCCGGGGAGTCTCAACCGCCGGAGCCTTCCGACCAGACGACCACCACGGCAATGACCACCCAGGCAGAAACCACCACCATGGCCACCGTGGAAACCACAGTGCCCATGGCCTTTGCCAGCGAGGCGGAAAAAACGGTCTATACCTTCGCACAGGCCAACGGTTACTCTCTTCTGGACTATCCCGAGAGCCTGATCACCCTCCTGGAGCGCAATCCCGAGACGGAGGAATATGTTCTGGAATACCCCATGGAGCATGATAAGGAGCATACCATTGATCTTTCGGCCTACAAGGACGAGCCCGGTGTACCCCTGTTCCTCCAGTGGGACAAGCGCTGGGGCTATATCCAGTATGGTGCGGATATGGCAGGTCTGACCGCCTGCGGCCCGACGACTTTGGCCATGGCGGGGTACCATTTCACCCGCAGCGAGGACTTTTCTCCTGATAAGATCATGCAGTATTCCATGGATCATGGCTACTGTATTGCCGGTAACGGTACAGCCTGGGCGCTGATCAGCGAGGGCGGCCGGGATCTGGGCCTGGATGTCATGGAAATCGGGTTGGATAAAGGCCTGGTTATTGACTATCTCTCCCAGGGGTATCTGGTGATTTGTATTATGGGCCCCGGCCACTTCACCACCTCCGGTCACTTCATTCTGCTGTCCGGGACGGAAAACGGCATGATTCGGGTCAACGACTGCAACAGCCGGACCAATTCCGAAAAACTCTGGGAGTTCAACGACTTCAAGGATGAGATCAATAACCTCTGGGTGGTCAAGGGCACCCTTGGATAAGAAAAACAACCGGGAAATCTCGGCGGTTTAAGACATAGGATCGGGTACTTTGCGAAAACAGGCATGACAATTTGTTATGCCTGTTTTTATTTGGCCGTATCCATGGAAACGGGGCAGGGGAGATAGCTGACAGAGATTACCAACTCATACAGTCACAATCAGCAATCCGGCCTGGCCGATTGGCAGCTCCTGCTGAACCCGGCCGCCAAGGAAGTAGGCTGCGCCGCCAAATGCATCGCCGTCACAGATGGCGTTCACATACAGGGTGTTCTCACAGCAGCGCTTTGCCTGCTGCGCGTATTCAGCCTTACCACCGTTTTCCCACGCTTCTTCCGTCCAGCTCACATATACGGGCCACAGCAGGAGCTCCTCCCCAAGGGCAAACCGTTCGGGGTAATCCCACAAGTCCCCACACAGGCCGATCACACATTTCTTCCCTCTGTAGGAAAAGACCTCAACACGGGAACCCTCCCGATAGTGTGCATCTGTCTTTGTGTATTCTTTCCAGCCTTTTGAAATGCGGCGATAGTTCTGAAGTAGCTCCCCATCTCCGATCAGGGCGCAGGAGGAATAAATGGCATTCTCCGCAAGCTCGTTATATCCAAACAGAATATCAATGCCGATTGCCTTCGACAAGGTTTTGATTCGCAAAAAGGTCTGGGAGGAGGTGGTCAGGGCGATGTTCTTGTCATCCTCATATCGCCATGAAAGGGCATTGAAACCCTGAACAAAGGCTTCGCCAAAGCAAACCAGCTCCGCCCCCATGGCCTTTGCTTCCTTCATATAGCGCTCCATCTGGGACAGGTTATAACGGATATCCCGGTCCACAATGGGCGCCGAGGCAAGTGCGATTTTCATAGGGTCCTCCTCTCATCATGCAAACGCTCCCGGCTTTCCCTGGGAAGTGGTGGCAGCTTCGGCAATGTTGATGGCATGGCCGCCGATGCGGTTCAAACTGTTCAGAATCTCTCCAAAGAGGATCCCGGCTTCCATGCTGCACAGGCCCTGGCGGAGGCGATCCATGTGCCGGGCCTTGGATTGGGTGGTGAGCTTGCGTACCTCCATCTGGATCCGGGTCAGCTCCCGGAGCTGCTCCAGGGTGGTATCCTGGCTGTAGAAGGCATCAACCGACCGGTCAAAGAGCAGACTTGTGCGGGTATAGATGGTTTGCAGTTCTTCCAGAGTCTCCGGGGAGTAGGGAATATCCCGCTCATCCTGGCGCTGGGTCTGGTGGAGGAGATTCTCGGCATAGTCTCCGATCCGTTCCAGATCCCCCAGGGCCTGGAATACATGGTTGATATACACGGCGTCCCGGTCGGACATTTCCTGGACATTCAGCTTAACCAGATAGTCGCTGATGGCATCGGTCAGGTAGTCGATGGTGGATTCGTTCTGCTCGATTTTTGTGGCATCTGCCCGTTTCCCGGCCAGGAGGGCATCCATGGCCAGACTGATATTTTCCCGAACCAGGGTGGCCATTCTGCCCACCTCATTGCGAATCTGGAGCATGGTTACAGCGGGGGCACCGGCCAGGTTCACATCGATATAAGCCAGGCGCCGGGCCTCCTCATGAACGGCCTTGGGAACCAGGAGATAAGTCAGCTGGACGACGGGCTCCACGAAGGGCAGCAGAACCAGGGCGGAACCGACCTTGAACAGGATATGGATCACGGAAATCTGGAAGGCAGGATTGGCGACCATACGCTCCACCCACTGGGTATAGGGCAGCAGGAGGGTCACCAGGGTCATGATTACGGCACCGACCAAATTGTTGATCAGGTAGATGAGAGAAGCCCGCTTGGCGTTGTTCCGGGCGTTCAGGGAGGCCAGGATCGTGGGCATGGCGGAACCGATGTTGATGCCGCACACCAGGAAAGAGGCGAAATACAGGGGCATAAGACCCTGGGCGGCCAGGGCCTGAACGATACCCACAGCAGCGGAGGAACTCTGGATCACGGCGCACAGAGCTGCGCCCACCAAAATGCCGAGGATGGGACTGTCAGCGTTCATAATGAAGGACTGGAACCAGGGAACCTCCTGCAGCGGTTTCATGGAGGCGCTCATGGTGCTCAGCCCCTGAAACAGCAGACCGAAGCCCAGAATGATCTGGCCGATATGCTTTGTCTTGGTGCGCTTGGAATAGAGCATGAGAAAGGCACCAATAAACAGACAGAAGGGGGCAATGGCAGACACATCCAGGGCAATGAGGATGCTGGTGACGGTGGTGCCGATGTTGGCACCGAAAATCACCCCGGTGGCCTGGGCCAGATCCATGATTCCGGCGTTGAGGAAGCCCATGACCATGACGGTGGTAGCGGATGAGGACTGGATCACGGCAGTGACAAAGACACCCAGCAGAAAACCCAGGATCCGGTTTCGGGTGAGCTTTTCCAGAAGATCCTTCATTTTGGAACCGGCTGCCAGCTGCAAGCCGTCTCCCATGTACTCCATGCCGAACAGGAAGGCACCCAAGCCGCCCAGCA
The DNA here is from genome assembly GCA_964428625.1 of uncultured Oscillospiraceae bacterium. Lineage (GTDB taxonomy): Bacteria > Bacillota > Clostridia > Oscillospirales > Oscillospiraceae > Faecousia. Next base: position 24,617 of record CAYRYT010000009.1, read on the forward strand.
GGGAAATGATGTTTGTAAAGGCCAATGTAATTCCTCCTTACTTGAAGCGCTGAGCATAGCCGCAGCGGCGGCACAGTTCCTCCATGGCACGGCCCTGGGAGAAGCCGTCGTAAATTCCCCTGGCCCGGGGTGTGGCCAGAATCTGATCCAGGGATTGGGTTTTCAGATCCCCCAGAGCCAGATCCCCTTCGTGATCCAGGCAGCAGGGGACGACAGTGCCGTCAACCAGCACGCCAACCTGATCCCGGAGGCCGTAGCAGAAACACCGGCCGTTGGTGGAGGCGGCGGAGAGATCCGGCCAGTCAAATTTGTCCCCGTATTCCAGGTACACCCGGTCACAGATTCGGGTCCCCCGGCGCTCCCGGATCCATTCCCCGGGAAATGCCTGGGCCATGGCATCCAGGATCTCCCGGTTCCGCAGATCCTGGCCGCCGTTGTTCCACAGACGGTAGGTGACGATGCACCGCCCCTGGGCGGCCTGGCCGAAGGCAAAGCAATCCGCCAGATACCGGAAAAAGGGGACAGCCAGATCGTTGGCCTCGAAGGCGTGGAGGGAGATGTTGACCTTATGCAGACTGTTCCGGCTCAGGAGCATGTCCTGACGCTGGGACAGGAGGGTTCCGTTGGTGGTGAGGATGACCCGGAAGCCGGCCTCCCCCGCCAGGGTCAGGAATGTGTCCAGAAGGGGATGGAGGAGGGGCTCCCCCATGAGATGGAGGTAAAGATAATCCGTCCAGGGCCGCAGTTTCGGCAACAGGGCACGGAAGGTCTCCTCCGTCATGAATTCCTGCTTCCGCCGGGTCCCGGGGCAGAAGGCACAGCGCAGGTTGCACACATTGGAAATTTCCAGATAGACTTTTTGAAAACGCATAGCGGCTCCTTTCCCTGTTTTTTCTTATTTTACCATAGACTTCCGGAAAATTCCACCCTCTTTTCACCTTATACCCGGCGGGGGCATAGGATACTGCGAGCCTTCGGGCGAACGCGATGGAGGAGGAATGAACTTTGGATACGAAAAACCAGGCCCAGGGGAGCATGGAGGGCCGTCTCCCGGCCCAGGCACCCCTGGCCTATCCCTATGTACCCTTTCAAACGGAGGATCCGCCAAAATATGAGGCCCGGAAGGGACTGATTCGGGGAACCCTGTTTCCCGGACTGGATCTGCCCTTCCTGGGGATGGTCAATGAAAAGGAGCTGCCCCTGACACCGAAAACCCAGCTGCAAATGCTGGCCTTTGCCATCCAGGAACTGGCGCTGTACCTGGATACCCACCGGGAGGACGGAGAGGCCCTGGGCCTGTACCGCCAGTACCAGGAGCTTTACCACCGGGCTGTGATGGAATACACCCGGGAGCAGGGCCCGCTGAACCATGATATTCCCGTGGAAGATGGACCCTATGCCTGGCTGACATCTCCCTGGCCCTGGGAATACTGCGCCAATGAGGAGGTGTGAATATGTTTATCTATGATAAGAAACTCCAATACCCGGTGAAAATTGCCAATCCCAACCCCCAATTGGCCCAGATCATTCTGACCCAATATGGCGGGCCGGATGGGGAGTTGGGGGCGAGCCTGCGCTACCTGTCCCAGCGCTACAGTATGCCTTATGATGATACCAAGGGCCTCCTGACGGATATTGGTGTGGAGGAACTGTCTCATTTGGAGATGATCGGGGCAATCGTTCACCAGCTTACCCGGAATCTGAAGGATTCCCAGATCGAGGGGACCCCGTTTGCGGCCTATTTTGTGGATCATACCACCGGGATTTATCCCGCCTCCGCGGCAGGCAGCCCATGGAGTGCCGCAACCATGGCCGTGAAGGGCGATCCCATTGCCGATTTGACGGAGGACCTGGCGGCGGAGCAGAAGGCCCGGGTGACCTATGACAACATTCTCCGACTGTCCGATAACCCGGATGTGAACAATGTGATTAAATTCCTCCGTGAGCGGGAGGTGGTGCATTTCCAGCGATTCGGGGAGGCCCTGGAACTGGTGCGCCAGCGACTGAACCCCCGGAATCCCTATTGCATGAACCCGGCCTTTGACCTGTAATCGGGTCGTGAGACTAGCTGCAATGCCTCCCCAGTAGGTGGGAAAGAAGGTCGCACCGGCAAATGCCTCCCCCTGGTAGGCAGATCGGCTAGAGCCTCCCTCTGGTAGGGGGAGGTGTCACGGCGAACGCCGTGACGGAGGGGGTGGAAGGTTCCGATTTC